>CAZWHH010000149.1:0-3682 GCA_964633615.1 uncultured Bacteroidales bacterium
ATTCTGCATCACTAAGCCATTTAGTTATTTTCTCCTTATCAATAGCGCAACCCAACGGGTCTTCACCAAAAATATAGTACTTCTTAATTTCACCTTTCTCCATTAAAGAGATCGGATCTTTTTCCGGTAAATCCGGCAGCTTATCAACCTTCCAAAGTTTTTTGAGTTTTTTGGTATATTTCTTATCGTTCAGAGACTGATTCCCTACGCCTTTGTCAGACATAACACCCATGTCTATAAGACCCTGAGCGTTGTTCTTTTCTTTAAGAGAAATCAGGCCATTTGCCGATTTTCCTAATTTGCCGGTTAGCATGGTCAGATTAAACATCTCTGCCCCGGTTGCCGGCGTAATATATTTTTCAGAAAATATAACAATGGCATTCATCTCTTTGTTATATTTTTCAGCAAATTCAATTAAATGTTCTTTACAGCAAATGCCGCTTTTTTCTACAAGTGTATCAAAATCTTCATTTAAAAGGTTCTTTTTATATTCGTTGAAATCTTTGCACCTGTCTTTTATGAAAACCTGGTTCTCTAAACCTTTTGAAAGGATATAGTGATTCACTGCCTTTATAAAATGATAATAAGATTTAATTTTCAGTAAATGATCTGCTTTATGTTTCATGCTTGATTTTTCCTGTTTGGTAATCATTTCGACAGGAATGTTATATTTTGTCCGTGCATCATTTACCATAAACCCTACCACTCCACTATCTTTATTCAATTCAGAACCAATTACATATATGCGGCTGGCTTTTTCTATGTCTTTAAAAGGTAAATTAGCCTTGTAATTTTTATCGTTCCCATAGAACGAATTCAGATAGTGAAAACTATAAATATTATTGGTATGGGCACCGATTCTCGCGAGTTTTTGCAGCAAATACATCTCTTCATTTGATAACCTGGCACCGGCAAAGAAGCTATTTTCCTCAGGATCTACTCCTTTTATCTCATCCTGAATTATTTCATAAGCTTTCTCAAAATCAATTTCTTCAAAGTTCCCGTCTACTTTTAGTAAGGGTTTGGTTATCCGTCCACCATCGTTTAAGTAATTATAACCAAATTTCGGATATTTACATATATTCCCGTCTGGATTGACCATACCTTCTTTCCCGGAGGTACGCAGAACAAAACCACTCTTATGATGATAATTCACTTCACATCCAATGGAACAGTAATTACAAATAGAAGAGATTGTATCCCATTCCACGGGGGCAGGTTTAAAGGGTTTATTTTCGGTAATGGCACCTGTGGGACAAGCAGATATACATAATCCACAAGATTCACAATTTGTTTGCGTGAGCGACAGGCCCATTGTGGGGGCAATATATGTTTCAAAGCCACGATTTACAAGTCCCAGTGCATTTGCACCGACGATTTCACTACAAACACGAACACATCGTGCACAAAGGATACATTTATTGTTATCAATTTCTATAAAAGGATGGGAGAAATCCACATCATGTTCATGAAAATCACCGTCAAAACGTTTTTGTTCTGACCCATATTCAGTTGCCAGATGTTTCAGGTCACAAGTATATAACTCGCTGCAACCACACTCCATACATCTTGTTGTTTCATTATCAGCTACTTCCCCATCAGAATAGCCAAGCTCTACCTCTTTAAAGTTCAAACGGTTTTTGGGGTCCAGCGTTGGCATTTCTTCCCTCATTTGTTTTTTATAACGATCTGCAAAATCATTCTTCTCTAATTCTCTGAAATGGCTCTTCCGCGAGATAAATTCTTTCTCTTCCGGTTTAATTTCTTCCCCGCTCAGATATTGATGACAACTCCTGGAAGCTTTCTGCGCCTGTTGTACGGCTTCAATAATGGTAGCCGGGCCGGTCACTCCATCACCGGCAGCAAAAACGTTTGCAATGCTGGTTTGCAATGTTTCCTGGTCTGCATCAATATCTCCCCAGCGGTTAAGCTTCAGTTCTCCTTTGTTACTGTTTTTATTGATATCATCAAGAAAATCCACATCCGTTTTTTGTCCTATGGCAGCCAGTATGTAATCAAATTCCATATCAAATTCTGAACCCTCGATGGGTATGGGTCTTCTTCGACCTGAAGAATCAGGCTCGCCTAATTCCATTTTTATCAGGGTAACTGAGTTTAACTTTCCATTTTTATCTTTATTCACTCTAACGGGATTGGTCAGGAACATATATTCCACACCTTCCAGTTTTGACTCATGCACTTCGATGGGATTTGCAGGCATTTGCTCCTCTGCTCTGCGATAAATTACATACACTTTTTCTGCTCCGCATCTTACTGAAGTCCGGCAACAGTCCATTGCCGTATTACCTCCCCCAACAACAGCAACAGTTTTCCCACTAAAATCATATTTCTGACCTGTCATTTCCATATTTCTCAGAAAATCAATACCTGAGAATACATTTTCAGCATCCTCTCCTTCAGCCCTTATAAGGGTTCCCCGCTGTGATCCGATTGTTAAAATAACTGAGTCGTATTTCTTTTTTAAATCTTTATAACTTAAATTATCGCCTAACTTTTGTTTATAATAAATATTAACCCCAAGTTCTGTAATGGTTTCTATTTCTTTGTCCAACACATCATTAGGCAAACGATACTCTGGTATACCATACCTTAACCATCCCCCTGCATGTGGAGCAGCTTCGAAGATATCACATTGATGTCCCTGCTGTTGCAAAAAATAAGCAGAAGACAATCCTCCCGGGCCTCCGCCAATAATAGCCACTTTTTTACCTGTAGAAGGAGCTACCTCTGGTTTATAATGATCGCTTCCATTAAGCAGATCTTTATCGGCAGCAAATCTTTTAAGATAATCAATTCCCACACCGGTTCCTTCATCCAGAAAATTTCTCCTGCAAGCCAGCTCGCATGGTCTGACACATACTCTCCCGCAAATAGCAGGCAGTGGGTTGGTTTGTTTTATCAGTCCGATGGCTTCACTGTACAAACCTTTTTCGATTAAAGAAATGTATCCCTGGACATCCACACCCGCAGGACACTCTTCTGTACAAGGAGCTACACAGTCGGCAAAGTGATTGCTTACTAACAAATCCAGGGCTGTTTTCCGGGCTTTTTTCACCTTTTGATTATTGGTATAAATTTTCATTCCGTCCTGGATCTCTGTTGAGCATGAAGGTTGTGTTCCTTTTCCTTCAATTTCAACTACACATACAAAACAGGATGAAAAAGGTTTTAATCGAGGGTCATAACAAAGAGTAGGTATTTCAATTTTTTCCCGTTTGGCTAACTCCAGAATAGTTTCTCCTTTAAATCCCTCTACATTTTTATCGTTTATGATTATATTGAGTTTTTCTTTCATTTTTCAAAGCTTTTCTTTTAACAATCTTATATTAATTTATGAAAGGATTATTGCATCAAAATTACACTTAGAATAACAAATTCCGCATTTTATGCAAGTTTCCTGGTCTATATAATGGACTTCTTTTCGTTCGCCGGATATTGCGTCGACCGGACAGTTTTTGGCACATACAGTACATCCGGTACATTTTTCAGGATCTACTGAATAGGTAATTAACTTTTTACAATTCTTTGCCGGGCATTTTTTGTCATTGATATGCGCTTCATATTCATCCCGGAAATATTTAATGGTAGTCAACACCGGATTTGGTGCTGTTTGACCCAAACCGCAAAGCGAATTTTCTTTTACCTGATGAGCCAGTTCCTC
>CAZWHH010000149.1:3782-6534 GCA_964633615.1 uncultured Bacteroidales bacterium
CTGTTTGACCCAAACCGCAAAGCGAATTTTCTTTTACCTGATGAGCCAGTTCCTCAAGTTTTTCAATATCTCCCTCCTGTCCTTCTCCTTCTGTAATACGCACAAGGATTTCCAACATTCTTTTAGTACCTATACGGCAGAACGTGCATTTTCCGCAAGACTCTTTTCTTGTAAAGTCGAGGAAAAACTTGGCCATATCCACCATGCAAGTAGTTTCATCCATAACCACCATCCCTCCGGAGCCCATAATAGCACCAGTTGCATTGACAGAATCATAATCGATGGTTGTTTCTTTCAGGTATGCGGGAATACAGCCTCCTGAAGGCCCTCCCAGCTGAACAGCTTTAAATTCTTTATCATCCTGAATTCCTCCGCCTAATTGATAGACTATATCATTGATAGTAATCCCCATGGGCACTTCAACCGAGCCTCCATGGTTAATTTTACCGGTAAGTGCGAAAACTTTTGTTCCTTTGCTTTTTTCTGTACCGTATTTATTAAAAAAATCGGCACCGTTAAGGACAATCTGTGGAACATTGGCATAGGTTTCCACATTGTTAATATTTGTAGGTTTTTCCCATAATCCTTTTTCTGCAGGGAATGGAGGTCGTTTGGTAGGCATTCCTCTATGGCCTTCCACCGATGCCATTAAAGCGGTCTCTTCACCACAAACAAAGGCTCCCGCTCCTTCTTTCACATAAAGATCGAAATTAAAATCTTTTTCTCCAAGTATACTTTCGCCGAGGTATCCCTTTTCACGGGCCTGATCAAGAGCAATATTCAACCGTTTGATGGCCAGGGGATATTCAGCCCTGCAATATATAACGCCTTCGGATGCTCCTGTGGCGTATGCGCCAATAATCAATCCCTCAATCACACCATGAGGATCCCCTTCCAGCAGGGAACGATCCATAAAAGCACCCGGGTCTCCTTCATCGGCATTACATACAATATACTTTTTATCTGCATTGTTTTTATAGGTAAAACGCCATTTGAGTCCCGTAGGAAAACCTCCTCCTCCTCTGCCTCTGAGACCTGAATCTAATATTGTTTGTATCACTTCTTCCTGGGAAATATTATCGTTCAAAACTTTTCTGATTGCCTGATATCCCTGCTTTTCTTCGTATTCCTCGATTTTTTCGGGGTTAATCACACCGCAATTCCTTAAAGCAATTTTGGTTTGCCCTTTCCAAAAAGAATCATCTTTAGTTGAAAAAAGATCTGTTTTTACCACATAATCTTTTATAGGCTCATTGTTACCAATATGTTTATCCAATATCTCCACGGCTTTTTGCTCGTCAATTTCACCATAAAGATAGGAACCGGTATCATCTGTGATCTCAACAAGCGGTTCGCGGTAACACATCCCGATGCATCCTGTTTTCTTTAGTTCCACATCGAGTTGATCGGCCTCTTTAAGTTCTTTAAGTTTATCATACACTTTGTCTGCTCCGGCAGCTATTCCGCAGCTTGCCAGACCGACTAATATTTTTGGTTTTTTCATAATTTCAAGATTAGTTGGGTTCAAAAAGAAAAAGAGCTTAATTGCTCTCTTTTATCTTTATTTCTTTTATAATTTTTACAGCTTGTTTTCCTGTCAGTTTCCCATAAGTGCTTCCGTCAACCATCATTACAGGGGCCAGTGAACAACAACCCAGACAAGCTACTGATTCCAGTGTGAATATACGATCTTCGGTTGTTTCTCCATCTTTTACTTTCAATGCATCTTCCAAAGATTCTGTAATGGTATTAGCATTCTGCACATGGCAAGCAGTTCCATGACACACTTTTATTATATGTTTTCCGACCGGATCCAACCGAAATTGTGTGTAAAAAGTAGCTACACCATACATCTCATTCAACTCAATACCTGACTCTTCAGACAGCCGGATAAGAACCTCGCGGGGCAAATAACCGTAAATGTCTTGAGCACCTTGTAAAAGAGGAATAAGATTTCCTTTTTTATTTTTATACTTTTCGATAAGTGGCTCGAGCAGGGCCAGATCCACCTTCTCCTGTTCTGTAATGTCTTTTTGTTTTGGAATTCTTTGAACTCGCATAGAATATAAGCTTTAGTTAAAACCAGAATTATTAAAAATTGGGCATAATTTATAATTTGTATTTATAAAAACAAAATATGCATAATATGCTATACAATAACTATTGCTTAAATTCACATATGAATTGAAATACAGACTATTTAGAATGATTTTTAATTGTGATTTTAATACGAATTATTTATGAATAATCCTGACGCTATTGAAAACACGGGATTTTTCCAATGCAGGGTTTCCTGCATCCATCCTGCAAACCCTCACGTGTCTGCCAACTTCACTACGTTCGTCTGTAAATAATGCAGTCGCTCTAAAAGCGCGCTATTTCCTATAGTTTATATACATTGGGATGCGGATTAGATATTTGATTTTTGATAATAGATGTTTACTGCTTACTGTTCCTTTCTCATTTTAATCTGCCCTTGCAGGGCGATCAGAACAGACTCATTGCTGTTCCCAGGGCGTTGCCCCGGGCTAACCTAAATTAGCCTTTCAGGCATAAACCAACTTTAAGCTTTAAACAACAATTTAATCTCCCTCTATCACACTGCTTCCTGGCACTGCCGGTGCAACTGCTAATTTTTGTTAATAGATCATTGTACAGTTTATGTATAAGGTAGGGTTTGCTGAAAAACACAAAATAAACTTATAATGAGTGCCATACATATATTTATTATTTGCAAAGTGCAAGGTTTTTT
>CAZWHH010000150.1:0-6525 GCA_964633615.1 uncultured Bacteroidales bacterium
TTTGAGGTATTCAGTAAAATATGTCCTTTTTTATTCGAAAGAGCCATGAGAAGAGTTCCTCTGATCCTTGCCTGAATATTCTCTTCGGTAACGTCCTGCGCAATGTCTTTGAAAACAGGTTTTAAAGCCTCATCAAAACTATTGACAATGCGATTGATGGGAATTGTTTCATAATCAACGTCAAGATTTTTGGCCAGCTTTTTTGAATCTTCCACCGAGCTTTCTGAAGAGTATTTGGAAGGCATTAAGAGGACTTTAAGGTTCTCAGCTCCCAGGGCCCTTTGGGCAAGAACAAGAGCTACAGCCGAATCAATACCGCCGGATAATCCCAGGGTGGCTTTTCCAAAGTTTAATTTTTTGAAAAAGTCTTTAATACCAAGTATAAGGGCATCATGTATTTTGGCAATCACATTTTCCTGGTCATGGGTAGTATTTGTATCAGGCTTTTTTGATAATTCCTCTGTATCAATAACTTCAAAATCTTCTTCAAACCATTTTAACTCGCGGGCAATAGTACCGGCAGGACTAACAGCCAGAGAGCCTCCCTCAAAAATAAGTTCAGTTTGTGCGCCTACCTGGTTTACATTAATTACAGGGATGTTATATTGTTTCGCCTTGCGGATAAAGATGTTTTTCTTGCCCCAGATTCTTGTATACGCAAAAGGAGAGGCAGCTATATTAATTAAAAGGTCAGGGTTGAATTTCTTTAATTCTTCCATCGGAGATACATGGTATAATTTGTTCTTGCCGAATTCTGAATCGGCTGGTTGATCATCCCAAAGATCTTCACAAATGGTCAGGGCGACTTTTTCTCCTTTGAATTCAATGATGTTAAAGTTTTTATTGGGCTCAAAATACCTGTATTCATCAAATATGTCGTAAGTTGGAAGAAGGGTTTTATCCTGAACATATTTCACCTTGCCTTCATTGAGGAAAAAGGCGGAATTGAACAATCTTTTTCCCTTGGTATGATGATTAATTCGGGGACTTCCTACAATTGCCGCTACAGATTTGCAACAGGCAGCAATTTCATTTACTGTTTCCTCGCATTTATTGATAAAATCACGATAATCGAGCAAATCCCGGGGAGGATAACCACAAACAGAAAACTCTGAAAATACAACTAAATCAACATTTTTTTCTTCAGCCTCCTTGATGGTCTCAATAATTCTTTCTTTATTATACTCAAAATTTCCTATGTGAAAATTGATCTGTACCAGGGCTATTTGCATATGAATTTAGTTTTAAAGTTATAATATCTCGTTTGTTAACTAAGCCGTTTATATTTAGAAGACTACTCCCAGGCGAATGGCAACTACACCTGAGGTAACCTTGTTGTTTTTATTCTTTGTCATATCCAGAAATCCATTTCTGTATGTAACTCCACCAACGAGAGCCGTATTTCCTCCTATCGAATATTCTATTCCTCCACCTATATAATATGACAGGTGATACCATTTGATCTCTTTACTGATATTCACGTCATTGGTGTTTTCAAGGTCTACATTAGATTTTATATTTAAACCACCCTCAAGTCCTAAATGTGCATAAAACTTTGTATATCCTATTTCTACCGTTTTAAATTTAAGTCCCAGAGGAATGTTAATGTATTGCAAATTATATTTTACTTCATCCCCGGGTTGAATCGTATAAGAAGAATCAATGGAACTAAAGGAGTTTTTCTCATTAAATCTCAATTTTCCGGATATTTTATTTATGGTAATTCCTGTAGAAAAAGCATAGTTTCTGGCGAAAAATCTATCATAATTCAGTCCTCCGTTAAAACCAAACGCAGACCCTGCATTTTCAATATTTTTTGAATCAGGTGAAAGCCATGTAAATTGTGGTTCGGCATAAACAGAAAAGCTCATGTCTTGTGAGAAAGAAGTACCAACTGTAAGGATAAAAAGAAACAAAATCAGATATTTTTTCATAATTTCAGGCTTTAAATTTTTGCATTAATATAATTCAAATTGTTGATTAAAATGTATTTTACAATTTTTGTACCAAATAAATTTGTAATAAAATTACAAAAAAGGCGTTTCCAAACATATAAAAAAATAAAAAATGAGAAGATTGATTTTGTTATTTCCAGTACTGATTTTTGTATTCTTTAGTTGCTCAAAGAAAAATCGTTTTAAAGTGGATGTGAGTGATGTAGAGGTCTCTGTTGAAATAAAAAGGCTGGATCAGGATCTATTTGAAATAGATGTGGACAGTATTCATGATGAAATTCCTTATTTATCAGAGAAGTATGGTCGTTTTTATGAATTGTATAATCACCGGGTTATTCATGTGGGCGGCTCAAACAGCAAGGCATATCCGGATAATTTGAAGAGTTTTCTTACCGATTATGTAATTAACAATGTGCACAAGAAGGTACAGGAGAAATATCCGGATTTAGACAGACTGGAAGAAGAGTTAACAATGGCATTTAAACATTATAAATATTATTTTCCTGAAAAAATTATTCCTGCGGTTTATACTTATATCGGAGGATTTAATCAATCTATAGTCATTGATGACAGCACCCTCGCAATTGGTCTGGATAAATATCTGGGCAGTGATTGTGAATTTTATGACCGTTTGGGGTGGTCAGATTATTTACAGAAAGATATGACACGAGATATGATTGCTTCCGATTGTATGCGTTCATGGGCTCAGACGGAATGGCCATTTAACGATTCCATCGATAACGTAATGTCTAATATGCTTTACAAAGGGAAGCTTCTGTATTTTGTGAAGCGTATGATGCCCGAAGCCCATGATACTATTATTACAGGATTTTCTTCACAGGAGTTGGATTGGTGCAGAAATAATGAAGAGCAGATGTGGACCCGTATTGTAGAAAAAAAACTGCTTTTTTCTTCTGATTATATGACAATTAATAAGTTAGTAAACCCTTCTCCCTATACATCAGAATTTACACGTCAATCACCAGGGCAGGCTACAGTTTGGCTTGGCTTAAAGATTGTCGATGAATACATGAAGCGCGGGAAGGAACAAAGTCTTGAAAAACTTATGGAGATGGACGATTACAGGAAGATATTGCGGGAATCACATTATAAACCTTGACAAAAGGATTTATTTGACTAAATTTGAAAAGATAAAAAGGATGAATGATGGTACAGAATAATGTACAGAAGGCAGCAGATCTTATCTTGCACTCAGAGCATGTTACGGGTTTTACAGGTGCAGGAGTTTCTGTGGAAAGCGGAATACCACCTTTCAGAGGAGAGGATGGTTTGTGGGAAAAGTATGATCCTGGAATCCTTGATCTGGATTTTTTTTACAGTAATCCTGAAAAATCCTGGTCAGTCATCAAAGAAATATTTTATGAATTTTTTGGAAAAGCCAAACCCAATAATGCCCACAAGGCTTTAGCAGAATTGGAAGACATGGGTCTGTTGAAGAGTGTGATTACTCAGAATATTGATAATTTGCATCAGGAAGCTGGCAGCCAGGTTGTATATGAATTTCATGGAAACTCAAAAAAAATGGTGTGTACAAACTGCGATTCTAATTATGATGTAAGCAATGAGATACTCCGGGGAAATCCTCCTAAATGCCCTCAATGTGGAAGTTTGTTAAAACCAGATTTTATCTTTTTCGGTGAGACCATCCCGGAATATGCTTATAAAAAGTCTGTGGAAGAGGCTCAAAATGCGGATGTATTTATAGTGATAGGTACTACGGGAGAAGTAGTTCCTGCTTCGCTTATTCCACAAATGGCAAAGGAAAACGGGACAAAGATTATTGAAGTAAATCCTACCCCTTCTCTTTATACCGGACAAATGACAGATATCTTTCTGCAAGGTAGAGCGGGAGAGAAGATGAAAGAATTAGCAGATCAGGTAAAATTAAAAATATGATCACATTTGAATTAAAAGAAAATTCTGAATATATTGAATTGATAAAATTATTGAAAGCGACAAGTATTGCCTATAGTGGTGCTGAGGCAAAAAAGATGGTGGAAGATGGAATTGTTAGTGTGAATAATGAGAAAGAACACAGGAAGAGGGCTAAAATCAGAAAGGGAGACAGGGTTCAGTTAATGGATAAAACAATAAACGTAAAATAAATTTCATAACATGAGTTTTATAGAATTAGCTAAGAGAAGATATTCTTGCCGGAAGTATCAAAACAAAGAAGTTGAAAAAGAAAAGATCAGCCAGGTTTTGGAAGCAGCAAGGATTGCTCCGTCGGCCAAAAATATACAGCCATGGCATTTTGTGGTAATACATGAGGAAGAAAATCTTAAAAGGATCAAGGGATGTTACAAAGGCAGATGGATAAAAACAGCACCCTATATTATTGTTGCCTGCGGTGATCATAAGAGTTCCTGGCATCGCTCCGACGGGAAAATACATACAAATATTGATGTGGCTATTGCTGTTGATCATCTGACGCTGGCTGCTACTGATATTGGTTTGGCTACTTGTTGGATATGTAAGTTTGATGTGATGAAATGTTCCGAAATTCTTGAATTACCTGAAGGAATTGAACCCATAGCGATGATCCCTATTGGCTATCCTGCTGATAAAGTGGATGTGAACAGACACCGGAATGACAGAGATAATATTGCTAATATTGTACATAAAGAGAAGTTTTATTATAAATATTTTAAAAAGTAAGTAGAGAGAGAATAGATGTATAATCTGTTTACACTGACAAAAAATCTAATAAACCTTGCTTTTAACAGGGGTTATTTTTTTGTAAAGTTACCCCAATCCAGATAACAAAATAGTATTAAATATTATCCATGATCTCCTGTATATGCTTCAACATATTGAAGTAGTGAGAACCTTTCCAGTAAATTTTACTACATTGATTGCACTGATAAAATTCGTTATAATAGGATTTTGTTCCTGAAAGAAGCTTATCAATAATTGATTTTTTGTCAACTTTTAATAATTTTCCATTGCAAACCGTACATCGGGAGAAGAGTTTGACTTTTTCTTTAAGGTCAAATCTTTGTATAACTTCTTTCAATTGTTCTTCCGGATTATCTGATTTTAACCAATAACCATGCGTTACTTTTGAATTTTTCAGAATCCCTTTGTCACGCGTTAGGATAATTCTCTTTTCTTTCTGTGCCACATTAATTATTGTAGAATCTTCAAAATTATTTTCGTAAACAGAATCAAAACCACACAACCGTAAATAACGCGTTAATTTTCCTAAATGCACATCAAGTATGAATTTTATCGATCTTAAAGGCTGTGGTCTTAATTTATTCAACGAACTAATATCAAAAGATTCAAATTTTGGATAAATTGCAATTCGATCCTGATCTTTTAGAATACTGGAAAATTCAACTGGTTCACCATTTTTTATGATTAGATCAACTTCTGTATGCGGTATACCGTACGATTCGATTGCATCTTTAACTGAACAGGGAGTATAAAAGGAATGTTCTATCGTTTTTTTCCTTTTATCCGCGGGCAGAAAATTATTAAGCTCTTCATAAAACCTTAGATATGCTTTTTTTATGGGCATTACAAAAGAATTTAATTCATTCGTATAAAGTTAATTTAATTGTTTGACATTCTAAGACTCACGTCTTACAAAGTCCATTTTTTTGCTTCCTCTGCCATGTAACCCTCATGTTTTATTCATTGCCTTTTGTCTGAATGCTGCAGATGAGGGTTTCATTAAGTTAAACAATATTATTATACCATTTATGTATCAATTTATTTTATGTTAAAAAACAATAAAACTTTTTCCTTTTTTTGATGATTATCATTGGTGTATTTACATGAATATCGGTACTTTTGCATAAAAATAAAAATTTTATGAAACCAACACATATTGAGCACATTGGAATTGCAGTAAAAAACCTCGAAGAATCAATTAAATTTTATGAGGAGATATTGGGCCTACAATGCTATAATATTGAAGAAGTAGCAGACCAGAAAGTAAAAACCGCCTTTTTCCAGGTGGGTGATACCAAGATAGAGCTGTTAGAATCGACAGATCCCGAGGGTCCTGTCGGAAAATTTGTTGAGAAAAAAGGGGAAGGAATTCATCATATTGCTTATGCCGTCGAAAATCTTGAAGACAAGTTGAAGCAAGCTGAGGATAAGGGTGTGCGACTGATTGACAAGCAACCCAGGAAAGGAGCCGAAGGGTTGGATATTGCATTTATTCATCCGAAATCAACGAATGGGGTGTTAACTGAACTTTGTGAAGATAAAACTAAAAAAAATATTAATTCTTAATATCTGCTATGAGCAAACAAGACAAGATAAAAAAATTGATTGACTCCAGGAGTGAAGCCAAGCTTGGAGGAGGTGAGAAAAGAATTAAATCTCAACATGATAAAGGCAAACTAACGGCAAGAGAACGCATAGAGATTCTTCTTGATGAGGGGAGCTTTGAAGAATTCGATATGTTTGTAACCCATCGTTGTGTTGACTTTGGAATGGAAAAGAAAAAGATTCTTGGAGATGGGGTTGTTACAGGAACAGGAACTGTTGATGGACGTGTTGTATATGTTTATGCACAAGATTTTACTGTTTTTGG
>CAZWHH010000151.1:0-6456 GCA_964633615.1 uncultured Bacteroidales bacterium
AGAAGCTTAACATAGCCACACGCGGTTCAAATTTTGCTATGGCTTTGGTAGTATCTGCAGTGGCCATTGCAATTTGGGCAAGCTCTTCTGCAGTTGGATTTGGATGAACAGCGCAATCGGCAAAAACCATCAAACCGTTTTCTCCAAAACTTTTTTCCGGGAGTGTCATGATAAAAGCTCCTGATACCACACTAATTCCTGGTTTAGTTTTTACTATCTGGAAAGCAGGCCGAAGCACATCTCCTGTGGCATTATCTGCTCCTGCCACTTCCCCGTCTGCATCTCCATTCTTTATCATCAACACTGATAAATAGAGCGGATCTTCGACAAGTCCGGCTGCTTCTTCATGCGTAAGTCCTTTATGTTTTCTGATATCAACCAAAAGATCAATGTACGTTTGTTTTTTTGAATGATCTTTCGGATTGATAATGGTAGCTTTTTCAATGTGATTCAAACCAGCTTCCTGTGCCTTTGAATAAATCTCTTCAGGATCACCCAGTAAAATAATTTGTGCAATTTGCTCTTTTAGTAGTATGTCAGCAGCCTCTAAGGTTCTTGGTTCTGTTGACTCGGGCAATACAATTCGTTTGTTAATTTTTTTCGCGTCTGTTTTTATTTGTTCAATTAAATCCATTGTAAATCAGTTGTTTATCCGTTATGCAAATTTGACTGTAAAGATAATCAAAATTGTTGTTTTTACAGAAAATAAACAATGAAATATGTCAGGAAAAAAGGTGTTTTTTAACAATTATAGGATGCAGGTTGACTCCATATCTTCCATGCTTGTTCTGCCTGTTTGATAAGCATTTCCTTGCCATTATAAACGGAAGCTCCCTGTTTTTTACCTTTTTTCAGGAATAGAGTTTGGGGAGGATTGTAAATCAAGTCAATAAGGAAATGATCGGATTGAATTGCGGAGTAATCAATTGGTGGTGAACTGTTCAGGTTTGGGTACATTCCCATAGGTGTTGTGTTGATAATAAGTTTTGCCTGTTGCAGAATTCTTTTATTTAAGTCCTTGTAATTTAGGATACCATTTTTTTGTTTACCTGGTTTTCGGGAAACCTTGTAAAATGGGATTGCATATTTCTTCAGTACATACGCAACTGTTTTTGAAGTTGCACCTGTTCCCAGAATAATGGCGTTTTGTTTTATTTTTAGAAGAGCAGGATGGTAAGCTTTTTCAAATCCATAACAATCCGTATTATAGCCTATCAGTTCAGAACCTACAATTTTAACGGTATTTACAGCCCCTATTTTTTCAGCTTCCTCTGATATTTTATCTAAATAGGAAATTACCCGGGTTTTATATGGAATTGTTACATTCAGTCCTTTTAAATTAGGTTGTAACTGATGAATTAAATCTGGTAATTCATTGATATCTTTTAGCGGAAACAATTGATAGGAAGCATTGATTCCCTTTTTTTCAAAAAATTCTTTGAAAAAGTCCGGGGAAAATGAATGTTCAAGAGGATAGCCAATTAGTCCGTATAGATCCATAACACGAATTAATCACGTTTTTTTACATAAGAAATTTTTTCCACGAAAATGATTAATAAAATTCCTATAAGAGCAGCTATTACTGCTTGTACCAGGAAAGAACTGTTTCCTGTAACCTGCGCGTAAACACCTGGAGTTACATTGTTTTGGATCAGGGGTTGCTGAATTCCGTGACTGTCAGTAAAGAAACTCACAGTTTCCTTCCAGGGCCATACTTTATTAAGAGAACCCACCATAAAACCGGCAAGCACAGCGATGGTTGTATTATGATATTTTTTTAGTAACCAGGATAACATATTGGAGAAACTGATCAAGCCAATGAATGCCCCTGCTATTAATGTTAAAAGGACATTGAAGTTCAGCTCATTGACGGCTTGCAGCACGAACTGGTATTTTCCCAGCAGCAACAAAATAAAAGATCCGGAAATTCCCGGTAAGATCATTGCGCATACAGCAATTGCCCCGGATAAAAAAATGAACCAGTACTGATTGGTGGTCTGTGCAGGCGTTAATTCTGTAATGAAGTATGCAACCAATGCACCTATAAGTATAGCCAGGATATTGATTGTATTCCATTTTTGTACTTTTCTTCCAACGAATACTGCCGAAGCGATAATCAACCCAAAGAAGAATGACCAGACCAGAATGGGATGATTTTGCAGTAAGTTACCCAGTACGTTAGCAAGTGTAAATACACTAAGGAAAATTCCGGCGAAAACAGCGATTAAAAAATTACCATTCAGGTCATGCCAAAAAGAACGGATTCCGTTTTTGAATAAATCCTTAAAGGTTTTAAGGTTAATAGATTTGATTGAGTTAACCAATTCCTCATAAATTTCTGTTATAAGAGCGATGGTGCCTCCGGAAACGCCTGGAACTACATCTGCGGCCCCCATCCCCATTCCTTTTAATATCAGAATAAAATAATTGGTAAGTTTTCTTTGGCTCATGGCTTATTATTTAAACAAAGCCTCAAATTTAGATGAATTATTTCGAATTTTTCAGATTTTCCGGCAGGAATTTCACCTCTTTAATCCCAGGTGAAGTTTCCAAAGGAATTCTTTCTTTGGAATTTATGTTATTTTGTGTTGACATTTGGGTTCAAATGCCTCATTCACAATCTAATCTTTTTTGATATTTTTATTCAACAAATTTATGATCTGCCTTTCCTTTTTTGCCTCAGGTACGATTTTGAAAAACTCCTTTTGCTGGGAAGATTTAATGCCCAGCCCTTTTTTAAAATATTGGGCAGCCTGGTTGGTATTTTCAGTTTTATACATTACAGCCGACATTCTGAAAATTAAAACAGGGCTGTTTTTATGATATTTTAATGCCTGTTTCAGTTCATCTTTGGCTCGAAAGAATTGATGATCTTTAATCAGTTCATCGGTTAGAAATATCCAGTAAGATAAAAACAGCGGTTTTAATTTGGTTGCAATTACATAAGCATTAATAGATTCCTTTCTTCTATTGAGCCTGGTATTAATTTTGCCATTTAAGGCCCAGTATTCATGATTTTCATCATCCATTACTATGGCCTGTTTTGAATAAAAAGTAGCCTCTTCTAATTTGCCCATTTTATAAAATGAAATCGCTATTAAATAGTGTGCTTCAGCATGGTAAGCATCTATTTTCAGAACTTTTCTAAAAGTCTTAATGGCTTGGTTCAATTGATCTAATGCAATCTGGCAATTTCCTTTTGGTATTAGAACGTCTACAGAATCATTTTCCAGTTCAATGAATTCCTCATAATGTTGCAATGCCTCCTTAAATTGATTATTTGTTTCAAATAGCCTGGCCAATTCGAAAAAGGCATCGGAAAAATCCGGGTTAATAGCAATTGCATATTCATAAGCATTGATTGCTTTCGTAATTTCCCCTTCCTTTTTATAGATTTTGCCTATGTAATACCATACATGGTCAGCAAAAGGGTCCTCTTTAATATATTCAGTAAAACAAGCAAGACTTTTTCTGGATTCTCCCATCATGTCGTAGGTATAGCCCAGATCATACAATACGATTAAGTTTCCGGGAGATAACTGAAGGGCTTCTTTAAGGTATTCGGCTGCTATTGGATAATGATCCGAAAACTGTAAATTCTGTGCTATGAGATGCAGAAAATCAACTTTTTCATCATCGTCCACAATATGAGAAAGTGCTATGCTATAATCTTTTCTTGCTGCCTCTATTTGCCCCATTAGTAATTTTGCATGTCCCTTGGTGAGGTGAAACTCTGTATTTGAAGATTCAAACATTTCAATCTCATCCAATACGGCCATTGCCCTCTTGGGGTTTTTATTTTTTAAAAGCAACTGAGCCTTTTTAATATGCAAGCTATGGGCATATGGATGAATTTTAAATGCATAATTAACAGCATTAATGCCTTTTCCAATATGATTTATGAACATATAATGATCGACTATCTGTTCAAAATCATCTACATCGAAATAGAATGAATCACCATGCTTTATCATTGATTCATAATGTTCTATCAGATCTTCAGGATCATTTTCAAAACCCTCTTGATTAAAATCGTCCTCCATAATTCAAATTCTTGTTCGCTGCAAAACTAAGCATAATTTTACAATGTTAAGGAATGATAATATAAACCTTGCTAATGTTTTTTCAACAATTTTTATTTTCGGGTCTTTTGATAGAAAACCTCAGTTTGTTTTTTTAATTCCTCAAGAAGCTGACATGCTGTTTCATCCTGAATATTTTTGATCAGCTTATTGTAAACACTGTTTAACTGTTTCATGGATTCTCCTGCCGAACGGTAAGATTTTTTACTGTTTTCCAAATTCATTGACTTTACATACTTTTCATAAACCGTGTAAATTAAATCGTTGAATTTAATCAGGTTAATAGCATTGTCCTGTCCGAAATATTTTGATAAGATAATAAATAAACTTCGTTCAGGATTGTAATAATCAGGATTCCATAAGTAGTCAGCGTAAGAAGCTATTCTGATTTTCTCAAAAATATTTTTGGGATGATGCTTTATAA
Source organism: uncultured Bacteroidales bacterium (assembly GCA_964633615.1). GTDB lineage: Bacteria > Bacteroidota > Bacteroidia > Bacteroidales > UBA12077 > JAGXLC01. Next base: position 4,507 of record CAZWHH010000151.1, read on the forward strand.
GACATTGACTATCTGATACTTTTGTATAGAATTTATCTGGTAATTGAAGGTTAAAATGATTAAACATACTACAACTCCTTGCCCTCCCGGGGAAAGTAGTGATAAAATCATTATCAAATATGCCTTTGGATTGGGGGTTGACGTGATTAAAGAACAAAAACGGATATTTTGACAGAATTTGTTCTATATAGTTTATTTCAATATCATCCATCATATAAAAAGGATCATCGGGTCCTTTCCATCCAAAATTAATAGAGGAAGAGGTTTTCTTATGTAATTCGGATAAATAAAGTTCCCCTTTACCCCGGCTTATGCGTATACATTGTGAATTACTCCAGGAGGGGAGAAAACTTATTCGGGTATCATCTGAAGTGGATAAACGGACTGCCTGTAAAACTTCAGAATGGTAATCAAGCAAATTCCTATACTTCAATTTATTAGTATTATCCTTAAATGAAAAATCACATGAAAATTGATCCATATCTGCCCGAATTAAAATATTATTATATCCGTGTTTTTTTGCTATACTTGTTTTTTTCTTCAGGTCTTTAATTTTTTGTTGATCTCCTGATAATTGTTTATTTTTTTGATCAAAGGAATTATAAAGATTTAATGATATCCCAGGAGTCAGTAAATTATTTTTTGCAATTTTTTTAAGAGGTTCTATATTTTTAGAATAAAGTTGATTGCTCAGGCTATCGTTTTCAAAGAAAATATGGGTCAGTCGTAAGTCACTGAAATATCTGGCATCTTCCTGCAATGTCTTTGAAGCGGTAGATAAAAGACCTCTCTTTTTTACATCAGGGTAATCAATAATATCGGCCATATAATAGCCATTCTTTTCATCATCAAACAATTGAAGCAATGCCTGGAGACTATAATTCAAACCTGACCTGCGTTTTCCATCCAGAAATATCATATGCTTGTTTGCGTGGCTAAAACATTTAATAAAGTAGCTTTGTTCCTGATTTTTAATTTCATCATAAGGCAACGAATCCTTATATTCTTTCGATAAGAAGTTTCGCCCAATGGAAAACACAATTGATTGTCCGGAGAAATGGTTTTTCTCTTCTGAGGTTAAAACTGAAACTTCCATTGCCTTGTCACCCGAAAGAGATACTATTCTATCATTTAATCTGGCAATTTTTTCTGCTATTACAGGGTTTCTCACCTCGGGCGTAATTATAGCAATTCCTGTTTCATCTGTCCCTTCATTTAACTTCAGAAAAGATTTTTTTTCGACATACTGAGGGGTTGGCAGCAAAAGATCCACCTGATCCAGTTTATTGCTGAATAAGGACTCTGTCTTTTCTTTAACCGAGAAATTATCCCTGGAATACTTAAAAGAAATGTCATCCAGCCATATTGTGCCGGTACCATTCAATCCAAAATAGAGTCTTATGTAACGTGTTTCATCAGGAATAATGCCATCAGTGAAAGGAAATTTATAAGAGATACCTTTTGCCTGAGACCAATCCATTGAATCAATTTGCCAATAGGCGGAAAAGGGAAAACCTTTGAACTCATTGTTAAATTCAAGGCCTGTTATTGGATTGACCATATTCCCATTAAGCTCTATTTTGTTTTTGTCATAAAAATTCACTCTGATATTGACAGTTTCCATCAAACGGGAACCAAAACGCTGTTTGGCAGGTTGAATATTCTCCAGTTTAATCCTGAAGCTTAAGTCATACTTTCCAGGGATCACTTTAATAAAGTCACTTAATATTCCAACATGTTTATTTTCAGTCTCATCAATAAATTTTTTTTCTAATTTCAAAGCTTTGGTTCCCCTGTATATTTCGTTGTCGCTAAAGGTATTTCTTTTTTTGTCTACCCAGGTAATTCCCCCTTGCATTTCTCTCCATCCATTAATCTCAAACGTGTTATAATTGTCCTTAAAATATCGGCCTTTTTCAAAGGATCCATTGGCCAGTTTATTCCCGGATT
>CAZWHH010000152.1:0-6440 GCA_964633615.1 uncultured Bacteroidales bacterium
CTCATTTTTGCATATTTGTTTCCATAAAAGTCATCAATGGTCCATTCCGAAGCTCCCTCTAAATTGTAAGTGGTCCAGTCTCCAAATGAGTTATTCTCGAAATTTTTTACAATGGCTAAGAAGCGATCTCCACTCATATTCAATTCATCAGGAGTTCTGATGTATAGCTGCATATCCTGTTCGTATTGCCCAACAATAGCTATAATAGAGCCATTTCCATTGGGGACGGGTTCATTTGCAAAATTGGCATAACCGCTGGTTCGCACAATAATTGTGTTTCCCTGGTTATCGATCAGGTTGGTGTTGCGGGAATCCTGGGTCTCAGCGTTGGCATAGGTTTTTGATGTATCCTCCGGGATGAACTGAGTGTTGTTAATCTTTACAAGTTTGGCCTGATAGCTATTGGGATTACTTTTTATTTGATTGATTGTTGTTATTTCCGGTTCCACCTCCACTTTGGTATCTTGTTTTATGATGTGCTTGTTGATGTCAAAACCTTCACCATCCGGAGCATCAATTTGAAACAATTCTCTATAAGTACCTATTTTTAGTCCTTTTAGGTAGATCCGAACGGAGTCTCCCTGATAGATTCCCCCATAACCTTCCTGATGAATGGCAATAGCACCCGTTTCATCCTGTATATATGCTGTTTTATAGATGTTGCCTGTTTTGTCATCCATGGTTACTACTGCATATAGCGAGGAGGTGTTTTCAATAACATATTCTCCTTGAGAAGAATACAGGGTTTTTAAATCTTGTATTGTAACTACATCTCCTACTGGAAGAGTGTTTTCCGGTGGAAGATCAAAATCTTCTTTAACGCAGGAACTTAAAATTATTGCGGTTGCTAGAATTAATATTGTTTTAATGTGTTTCATGATATATAAATTTTTATTTTTTTTTAGAAACGGAATGAAAGTATTAAATAGAAATTTCTGCCATAGGCATAATAATAGCGGGGAGGAAATTCATCCAGATTGAATGAGTCATAATCAAATCTTAGTTTTTCATATCCTCCGGTATTAAAATTTTGTTTGTTTAATACATTATCAATATTTAAGAAAAGACTCAGGTAATAATCTCCAAATCTCCAGGATTTTCCTCCTGTAAAATCAATTGTGAAAGCATCGGGCAATTTTTGTTGTTCCGTAATTTCTTCAGCCATTTTCTTTCCGTAAGGTGAATCAAGGTCAAGTCCTGCAATGGCTTCTTTTGTTCTTCTGGCAGGGTTAAAACTCAGATAGGTGTCCGTGAAAAAATTACCACTGGCTTCCACCCACCAATAGTTCGGGCTGCTGTATTTTAGTCCGAAAGATCCTGCTGTTTGAGGAGTACCTGAAACAAAGAAGTTTTTTACATACACCGTTTTATTCTCAGTCACTATTGAAGTATTGTCTTTCACAACAGAAACTTCTGGTCTTGAACTGTATTTATATTGTCCAAGAGCTGCCACGCCCACAATACTAAAGCTTGAAGTTATTTTTCCTTCCAAACCAATTTCTGCACCCTGATAAGTTTTGTCAATGCCTGTCATTACATAATTCACAAAAGTTCTGTTAATATCATGGTAGAAACTTATAATGTCTGTCTGATCTTTTATTTGAGTATAATATAAGCTTGCTCTGCCTTGTAAATAAGGTGTTCTTATCACGTAATCCAGATCCCCGCTTAATATTTCTTCACTGGTTAGTCCTTTTACAATGTGATCTCTTGTTCTCGGGGATACATAAGATTCCCTGAAGTAAGGTGCTTGAGTTGCATACCCAATATTTCCTTTCACAATGTGTCTTCCTGTAATTTTATACGTTCCGCCGGCATGAAACCGATAATTCAGAAAGTTTTGTTTTTCTGAGTCTCCATAGGAATCCTCAGGGAATTTGCCGTTTTTCATATAGCCGGTACGATAAAATTGTGTGCCGGATACTCCTAAACCCAAATAGTAATCAAATTTGTTGTACTTGAAATATGCTGTACTCCAGAATTTTAACTCAGAGATATTGGCATCATAATCGAATCCGAACTTATCACCTTCTTTTACTACCCGGTTGTAATTATTCAGATCGTTTTGTTTTATGTTTTCTAATTCATTATAATCCCAGCTAAGATCTCCTCTTTCTGCAAATTTATCAATATCTACCCAGTATTCTCCACCCAGCAGATCCACCATTTCTTTGTAATGTCTGCCTGTATAGTTGACATAAGTTAGGTTGCTTGTAATTTCTAAATTTTCATTCATTTTATAGTCAAGCGTAGATGTGAATGTAAATTGGGTACGATCTGTTATATAGTCTTCCATGAAATATTTTGATAGCAATCCTTCATAGGAATCGCTATCAATATTCGATGGATTTTCAACAGTATAAAGATTTCTTTGGTTGGCATTATAAAAGTAATTCCAGTCTAATTGTTGCATTTCCCATTCTCCATCAACAGTTTCCGGGAGGTTTCTGTAATAAACAGGCCTTGGATCATTGCTGTCATACCAGGATAATTTTTCTTCGCCTCTTTTCCCAAATGCAAAAGAGAATCCGGAGTTCACATTTATTTTATCATTTACATCCCAATAATGATTTAAAATGATATTGGGTTTGTGCATATGGCTTATCCGCGAGTTTCTTTTTTCACCTTCCTGGTATCCCCAGTAGGGGTTATAATAATTTGTTCCGGCAGCATCGTATGCAATTTGAGGAGCTCCGCCTCTTTTTCCTCTTCTTCTTGGAGCACCGAAAGCAGTTAAGGCGACCGAATGATTATTGTTAATTTTTTTCTCAGCAGCCAGGAAGTAAGCATAAGCATTGTAAAAAGTCCCCTGGATATATCCCTCCTGTGCCCAGCGATGTGATCCGGATACTGTAAATGCCCAGTTGTTTTCTAATAAGCCGGTTGAGTAAGTTCCCATTGTCCGGTTATTATAGTTTCTGTTGGCTGCAGCGTAAGATCCTTTAAAGCCTGGATATTGTTTTCGGGCGCGGGTGACAATGTTGGTTACTCCGCCTATTCGTGGCAAAGAGAAATCTCCCGGACTAAAGCCATAAATAATTTCTTTATCCCTTGTGACATCATTCAATCCTCCCCAGTCTGACCAAACCGGCCAACCAGATTCAACATCGTTCATCGGAATTCCATTCATGAAAATTTCAGAGTATTTGGAATCATAGCCTCTCATTTTAAATCTGGCTATTCCAAACTTATAAGCTGAAGTTGACACAAAGACATCTTCTGAAGAGTTGAGGAGACCCGAGATCATTTGTTCTCCCTCACCACTTATCTCCGATTCGCTCAGGGTTACAACAGGCATCTCTTTGCTTTCAGATTTTGTTCCCCTGTAAGTTACAAATATCTCTCCAAAATTTTGAGATTCTCCCTCTTGTAACTCAAATGGAATTGTTTTGGTTCTGTACTCGGTGAATTTAATAACCAGAACCCCTTGCAATACTGTAGTTTCAATTTTAAACTTTCCATCAGAATTTGTGGTTGTTTGATAGTCAGTAGATTCTATTTCTACTGTAGCTCCTTTGACAGGTTCCATATTTTTTTCATCCAGAATTTTTCCTGACAGGGTGGATTTTTGCGAGAAGCCCTGGTACACAATAAATAACAAGGCTAAAAGTGTGATCGTTTTTTTCATTCAGATATGGATTTGAAATGCTCGTTAAATGATTTTTAAATTTGGGGATTACAATATTAAGAAAAATATTATTAATTTTTATTTTTTAATTCTATGCTATCAAAGAAATGAGAATTTTGTTGGTAATATAGCTTCCCTTTCAAATATTTATTAATAATTTTTTAAATTTATCAAATAAAATAGTTTTAAGGGATAAAATTAATTAAAATTGTTGTTTATAATTAAATTAAGTATTATGCCAATGTTCAATAGACTTTTATTGATGATTCTGATTTTTCTGTTTTCTTTTAATGCCGGAATATCACAGACGAAATATAAATTAGCTACGGTCGCTTTTTATAATCTTGAGAATTTATTTGATACTATCAATCAGCCTAATGTGGAGGATGAGGAATATCTTCCTGAGTCGGAAAAAAACTGGGATACCGAAAAGTATGAGCAAAAGCTACAGAATTTATCAAAGATTATTTCGATTATAGGAAGTGAATTATCACCACAGCCTCCTGTAGTATTGGGAGTTTCGGAAATAGAAAACCGGGATGTACTTGAGGATCTGGTGAATACACCTCGCTTAAAACCTTATAACTATGGTATTGTGCATTATAATTCACCAGGCAAAAGGGGAATAGATGTTGCTTTATTATATCAGAAAGATATTTTTCAGGTGAATAATAGTTTGTCAGTGGAACTGAATGTTCCTGATGAACCGGATTTTAAAACCCGCGATCAGTTAGTGGTTTCGGGAGTTTTGGATGGGACTCCTTTGCATTTTATTGTCAATCATTGGCCCTCACGATATGGCGGGGAGAAGAGGAGTCGTCCCTACAGGAATAGAGCTGCCAAATTGTGCCGTTCAATTGTTGACTCAATTATGAAAGTGGAAGATAATCCCCGAATTATTGTTATGGGTGATTTGAATGATGATCCAATCAATCAGAGTGTAAAAAAATATTTGAATACTACCGGCAAAAAGGAAAAAGCAGAAAACGGGGTTTTATATAACCCGATGTATGATTTGTTTAAAGAGGGTATAGGGACTTTAGCTTACAGGGATCAGTGGAATTTATTTGACCAACTCATTGTTTCAGAATCAGTATTGGAGAAAGCTCCTGATTATTATAATTATTATAAAGCCAAAGTGTTGAATAAAGATTTTATGAAACAACAGGAGGGCCGGTATAAGGGTTATCCAAAACGAACACATGCGGGAGGAATTTACCTGGCGGGCTATAGCGACCATTTTCCTGTTTATCTTTTTTTAATCAAAGAGCTGGAAGACTAGTTGGTTTTTTTCTTTAAAACGGTTGCTCTGTTTTATTTTTGCGCAAATTTATTTTTAAGGGCGTTTATTCTAAATTCATTGCGTTAAATAATTTAGATAAAGTAAAACTGCTTTTTTTTATATATTAGGTCTTTCAATTCAATTATCAACTAATAATTGTTATTATGAGCAGGTGCCCCAAAGCACAAATTTGTCGCCTTTATCAAAATAAACTTTTCCCCTATTTGAATTCTGAGGATCTATTTAAAAAATTTTATTGCGATACAGAAGAGTTTGTGAAGTGTAAACGATATCAATGTTTTGAATCATTTGGGGAATGCCCGGATTATGTAATGCCCAACTCGGATTACTCGCTTTCTTATGTTGAACGAAAGATATTGGAAGAGAAAGAATTTCTTAAAAATATTAACAACCAATTAACAGGCAATTAGATTATTTTATTCTTATAATTATTTTTTCAGCTATTTTAAGGGCTGAAGTCAGCGTTGAGATATCCGGGTATAAATTTCCGTTTGCGCCATAAGGATGACTATGTCCAATAGGTTTCATTTCATATTCATTTTTCCCGTCTTTCATATTTATAATGGCCTGAAAAACCAGCGCAGGCTGTGCCGATTTTAGATATTCCTTATTTTCCGGGTATTTGTTGTTATACCAGTGATCATTCCAATCCCACGCCTGGTTGATCTCGAAGAGTATTTTAAAAGTTTCGGAAAAATGCTTATTTGTTTTTGTTTTGAGGATGAAACTGTTGGTTGGAGTAGCTCCTGTATATGCATCGGCGATTGGATTTTCAGGAGATGGCAACCAAAGTGTGTCTTGATTGGTTTGATTTTTTTTATGACCCCAGTAGGGAAGGGCAGCAGGTATCTTTTTGGAAGCGGAAACCCATTTTCCTTCTTGTGTTTTTCCGTAATTAAACTTTCCTTTTGCAATAGATTTTGCCACATAAAGTGAATGAACAAAATTTCCATCTATGTCTTCTATCCATATTGCCATTAGAGGGAAATAATGCTTTAGTCCTTTTTGAAATTCTATTTCCATTGATATTCCTTCTCCTTTCTTATTTGTTTGAAGAATCTCATAATCCTTTTGGGATTTTTGTGAAAACCCATTCATTAAAAATACAGAGAGAAGGAAAACACCGATTATTAATGATTTTGTATCCATTTGTTTATTTTGTTTTTAAAATTCAACGATTATACCAATTGAAGGGAGAATGTTCCCTGATTCTTCTACTTCTAATTTTTTCAAATCATATCTTGAAGGGTCATCAGGGTCCAGAACAGGCTCATTATTTTCGTCTAATTTCTGAACGAGCTTGGGTGGTTCGTCTGCAGTAAAGCTGTAAAGATTCTGTATATCAACATATAGCATAAGCGACCAATTGTCGAAAAAATATTGTTTATCAACTCTTATATCAAGTTGATGAAATGCATCAAGTCTTTTTGTATTGAAACGACTGTAATCCAGGTATCCTCTTCCCCTGGCATTCCATGCCGAGATCTGACTGGATTTTTCAACATCCAG
>CAZWHH010000153.1:0-2897 GCA_964633615.1 uncultured Bacteroidales bacterium
GCACGTTTGGCAAGTTTAGGATTCAGACCTAATTCTGAAGCCATGATAGAACTTAAATTAGCCACCTCCCTGGAGTGCTGCAAAAGGTTTTGCCCGTATGATGAACGATATTTCATTTTTCCGACAAGGCGGATAAGCTCAGGATGCAGGCCATGAATTCCTAAATCGATGGCTGTTTTTTTACCAATATCATTAATTTCATCTTCTACCTGCGATTTGGTTTTTTCCACAATTTCCTCAATGCGGGCAGGATGAATTCGTCCGTCAGTAACCAATTGATGAAGAGAAAGACGGGCGATTTCTCTTCTGATAGGATCAAATGCAGATAAGGTGATTGCTTCCGGAGTATCATCTACAATAATTTCAACTCCTGTAGCTGCTTCCAGTGCTCTTATATTCCTGCCTTCTCTTCCAATAATTCTTCCTTTAATCTCGTCGTTATCAATATTAAAGACAGTTACTGCATTTTCAATAGCAGTCTCCGAAGCAACACGTTGGATGGTCTGTACAGTAATGCGTTTCGCCTCTTTTTTCGCATTCATTTTGGCTTCTTCCACAATTTCATTCATTGTAGACATTGCTTCTGTTTTGGCCTCTGACTTTAAAGATTCAATAAGTTGCTCTTTAGCTTCCTCAGCTGACATTCCCGAGATAGCTTCCAGTTGTTCCACATGTTGCTTATGGGTTTTGTCCAGTTCCTCATTTTTCTTCTCAACCACATCCATCTGTACCTGTAAATTCTCACGAATGGCTTCCAGCTCTTTTCCTTTCTTTTCAGTCTCCTGAATTTTCTGTGAAAGCGTCTGGTCTTTCTGTTTCAACTTGTTCTCCTGGGCAATCACCTTATTGGTTCGTTCATTCATCTCTTTTTCATGCTCTGCTTTTAACTGCAGAAACTTTTCTTTGGCCTGAAGAATCTTGTCTTTCTTAATTACTTCACCTTCAGACTTAGCATCTTCAATAAGCTGTCTGCTTTTCTTGTTTAAAGCAACAGACCAAAGGAAGTATGAGATCAACCCTCCCCCCACAAATGCAATACCTGCAACAATAAGGGTCACAAGTGATAAATTTTCAAATATGTTTGCTGTTATCATAATATATCTGGTTTAAATTTATAAACATAAAAAACCCGCATAATTTAATCCTTAACGCTTGTAGAAAACCCCTGCTCTGACATGGGTGGAGCTGCCATTCAAGATCAAACTTCCCCTGGTCCACTATAAGCGGAATTCCGAAAAACGGAATGGGGCCTGCTTTAACTCAAATGAGCTTATCTCCAATTTTGATAAGTGTTGAGTTTCACAGCCATTAAGGAACTATGCGGGTAAAATAATCTATTTTAAAGAACGTGATTCTCTTTTTTTAAATATTCATCCATCTCCTGCTCTAAATCCTTTAAATCATCCATAACGATTGCTTCCTGATCTTCTTCTTCTTTCTCAAGATACTTTAAAACAAATTGCAAAGCCGCCATTGCCAAAAAGTCCTGATTATCTTTATCAGCATACTTCTGTTTATACTGTAATATTTTTTCGTTAATTAACTTTGCAGCTTTCCTTATTTTTTCCTCATCATTGCTATCAATTTTCAGAGGATAATACCTGTCTGCAAGGTTCAATTTTATGGACAATTTTTCCTCACCCATTATATTTTAAAATTATTTATTCAAAAGAGCAATACAATTATCAATTTCCCGCACAATCCTGTTAATCTTAATCTTCGCATCATGATTTGCTGAAGATGATTGCAAACTTTTTGCTATTTCTAATCTTGTATATTTCTCTTTGCAGTTATCAAGTTCTGTCTTTACCTGTTTTAACTGCGATTCTAAATTTTTATTGTACTCTTTTAACTGTGTTTTGTCTTTTTTTAATTTTTCGTTAATATCTATTAATGTATAAATTTTTTCTTTAAGACTATTAACGATATTTGTATCTTTATTGTTCATGCGCTTATTCTAACAATGTACAAAATTAATACAGCTTTTGCAAATAAAAAAATTAACTCCGTCCTTTTTTACGAGTAATAAAAATAATATTAGTTTTGTTGAATTTAAAATTTATAAAGCATAAAATGACTAATCATAAATTATTGTTGATATCTTTACTGTTCATCCTGATAATCAATCCAGATTCTTATTCTCAAAACACAATTCGTATTCATAGTACATTTAAAGAGCCAGTGAGTTTTCCCCTTCTCCTATCCGGAACATTTGGAGAATTAAGATCAAACCATTTTCATTCGGGAATTGATATAAAGACAGGAGGAATAACAGGTAAAAAAATAGTTGCCATAGACGACGGCTATATATCCAGAATTAAAATTTCAAGTGGAGGATATGGACGTGCTCTTTATATTAATCATCCTGAAAAAGGATACTCTTCGGTTTATGCTCATCTGAAAAGTTTTAAAAAATCCGTTGAGCAATATGTTATTAGTAAACAGTATGAGAATGAATCATTTAGTATCCAATTGTACCCGGAGCCAGGTAAGTTTAAAGTTAAAAAAGGTCAGGTCATTGCATATTCCGGAAACAGTGGAGGATCACTAGCTCCTCATCTGCATTTTGAAGTCAGGAAAATGAATAACCAGCATCCCATAAATCCAATGCGATTCAATTTCAATATTAAAGATAATATTCCGCCCAAAATTTTTCAGGCCGCAATATATCCTGTCAATAAACAAAGCAGAATTAACGGAAAGAACAAAAAAATTATCTTCCCGGTTAAAAAAAGCAAAATAAAAAATAAATACTTTCCTAAAAATAAAGAGGTCATTGAAATTAATGGAAAAATCGGTTTTGGAATAAAAACTTTTGATTTTCTCAATGAGTCACTTAACTGGTGTGGAGTCAATTCAGTAAAATTATATATTGACGGTGAATTATGGTACCACCA
>CAZWHH010000153.1:2997-6436 GCA_964633615.1 uncultured Bacteroidales bacterium
GGTGTGGAGTCAATTCAGTAAAATTATATATTGACGGTGAATTATGGTACCACCATCAACTGGATGAATTCTCTTTCAGTGAAACCCGTTATATCAACAGCCTAATAGATTATGAAGAGAAAATATTAAACAACAGCACAATTCAAAAATTGTTTGTAGAACCCAATAATCAACTAAGTATCTATAAATTTATAAGAAACAGGGGAATTGTTCAATTTCATGATAACCTGATACATGAAGTAAAATACATCATACAGGATACTTACAAGAATGAATCAACACTGAAATTTTCAGTAAAAAACATAAATCGGGATACAACAAAATTCCACGAGAACAAACTTAAATATACTGAATTACCTTACAATCAGAAGAATAAATTTACCCGGGATCAGATTAAGATAGTCTTTCCCCCTTATGCTTTTTACGATACTGTTTACTTTGAATATGAGGAAAAGCTTCCAAAAGATGAAAATGTACTCTCAAATATTCATTTTGTACATAAAAAAACAACACCTGTACATAAATATTTCAGTATTTCAATAAAAGCCAACAACCTACCTCCCTCTTTATCAGAAAAAGCCTTTATTGCATACAAAAATGGAGAAGACAAAGAATACGAATATGTGGGTGGCGAAAAAGTCAACGGTTTTTTCACAGCTCGGGCAAGAAAATTTGGTAAATATTGTATTATGGCTGATACAACGGCGCCGATAGTTAAACCCAAACATCCGGATAAAATCAATAAGGATGGTGTCATTGCATTTCATGTAGAGGATAATTTGGCAGGAATTGAAACGTATAACGGGTATATTGACAATCAATGGGCTCTTTTTGAGTATGATCCGAAAAATAATCTTCTCTTTTATAAAATAGATAAACAGCGACTGAATAATAAAAAAGAACATGAACTTGAACTATATGTCGGAGACGCAAAAAATAATATAACCACTTATTATTCAAAATTTAAATTATAACCTATTGTACTATGAATATAAAGATAAAAATACTGGCTATATTTGTTTTGGCTATAACGAGTTGCCAGCAGCACAAAAGATCAGAGATTACAAAAACTGAACTGGAAGGTCATATAAAATATCTTGCTTCACCCAAATTAAAAGGAAGATTTCCCGGAACCCCGGGCGGAAAAATGGCTGCTGATTATATTGCCCAGGAATTAAAATTAGCTGGAGTTAACCTGCTAAATGGAGACGGTTTTCAGTATTTTGCAGTCACCACCGGGAAAAAAACCGGTAAAAATAATCTCCTCAAAATTGAAGATCAAACCTTTCAAATCAATAAAGATTTTGTTCCATTCTCTTTTTCTGATAGTGGAGAGTATAAAGCTGAGATCATTTTTGCCGGCTATGGTTTCGATATAAAAAATGAAAAATTTCAGTGGAACAGCTATCAGAATATCAATGTGGAAGGCAAATGGGTGTTGATTATTCGTGATACCCCTGGTATTCAGGGTTTAGAACAATTTGCAATCCAAAATAAGGACGACAGGACAAAAGCTCTTAAAGCAAGAGATAAAGGGGCCAAAGGTGTACTATTTGTTTCATCAGGAAATGAAAACAAGACAGATCCACTTACTAATCCGGCGAAAAATACTGGAAACATAGGCATTCCTGTGATACATATCAAAAGGGAGGCAGCAGTCCAAATACTGAATCGTGCAAACTGCTCTCCAGAAATGCTGGAAAATAAAATTTTGCGGAAAAAATCACCCATGCCTTTTTCTCTGGAAGAGGAACTTATAGCCAATATAGATATCAGCCCCAAAAAAGTACAGACGCAAAATGTCATTGGAAAATTACTGGCCAAAGAACCCAATAATAAACCGTATATCGTCATAGGAGGACATTATGACCATCTGGGTATGGGAGGCCCGGGATCGGGTTCCCGTGTGCCTGACACCAGTGCTATACATTATGGAGCAGACGACAATGGCTCGGGAATAGCAGCTATGATAGAAATTGCAGAAAAGTTAAGCTCAAAACGTGATAGTTTGCAATGCAATTACCTGTTTATTGCCTTTGGTGCTGAAGAGCTGGGGCTGTTAGGTTCTAAATATTATACAGCCCATCCTGCCATCGATCTGAAAAAAGTTTCTGCCATGATCAACATAGATATGATTGGACGATTGCGTGATGAAAATTCATTACAGATAGGCGGCGTTGGAACTTCTGTTCAGGCTGAAGATATCCTGCAAAAAATAAATCAGGATTTCCGGTTTAAACTCGGAATGACAAAAGAAGGATATGGACCTTCCGATCATTCATCCTTTTACAGCAAAAATATTCCTGTATTTTTCTTTTCCACCGGCCCCCATCTCGATTATCACACTCCTGAGGATGGGGTGAAAAAAATCAATTATGAAGGACTGCAAAAGGTAAGCAAATACATTTATAATTTAAGTTATAAGCTAGCAAAATTAGACTCTGCTCTAAAATTCAGGGAAGCAGGACCTAAAAAAACAAAAGAGCAATATAAACACGGAGAAAAATTAAAAGTTACCCTGGGTATTATGCCTGATTTTTCAGGAGTAGAAAAAAGAGGACTCCGGGCAGACATGGTTATAAAAGGAAAACCCGCTTCGCGTGCAGGAATGCAAGACGGGGATATAATCACAGCTATTAATGGCAAAAAGGTAAAAGATATTTACGACTACATGGAAAGGCTGTCCGACCTTAATCCGGAACAAACCATTACTGTGGAAATTATTAGAGACAAGAACAAAAAAGTACTTATGATCCAACTTTAAAATCAAATCTAATGCAAAAGAAAATATCATTTTGGGTGCTTGGTGTCATAATAACATTATCTGCAGCTATTTATCAAAGAGTTACAGGACCAACTCACCCCAAATCTTTAAGTTTTCAATATAAAAATCAAAAATTTGAATTTCAACTTCCGAGAAGTCATAACGGAACCGACAGTTGTCTTATTGAGTTTAAAGCACCCGAAGAAATACATGGATCAATTTACTATAAACGTTTTCCTGTAGATGAAAAATGGGAAATAATAAAGTTAAAAAGAGATCAAAACAAATTGTATGCCTATTTGCCGGGTCAACCACCAGCAGGAAAACTTGAATATTTTGTTGATCTATACAGCAGGGAAGGACCGGTTAAGCTCTCAAAAGAAAATCCATTAGTTATTCGCTTCAAAGGAAAAGTACCCAATGGCATTCTTATACCTCATGTAATCATAATGTTTCTCGCAATGCTGTTAAGCACAATTGCAGGCCTTTTTGCTTTAGGAAAAATAAAGGGATACCGGGTGTATGGTTACATTTGCTTGGTCTCATTAATAATAGGCGGCTTCATCTTCGGCCCCATAATGCAACATTATGCTTTTGGGGATGCATGGACAGGTTTTCCTCTGGGCAATGATCTGACAGATAACAAAACACTTATTGCAGCAATTGGCTGGATTG
>CAZWHH010000154.1:0-3102 GCA_964633615.1 uncultured Bacteroidales bacterium
TTTTCGTGCCCGGGGAATAACTGATATGATAAGAATCTATGATCAGGATAAAAATTTAGAAAGAACCCGAACCATCAGAAAAATGTACCAGGAGGAAATTGAAAAAACAAAAAAATAACCCTTTGTTCATTCCCTCTTTTTTACATCCGGAATAATTCAGTTTTAAAATGATTTCTTATTTTTTGCGTTATTTATTTTGTATTCTATAGTGGAATATTTTATTATTGCCTTGAAAATACAAACAAATGCGAATTATTAAATCATTCATAGCGGGTATCTTTTTTACCATTTTTCTGATTATCTCTGCTTCACTTATTGTTTCTTTTGTCTATGAAGACGAGGTTTCAAAATTTTTCATGAAAGAGGTAAATAAGCATGTAAAGGCAAACATCACAAGCAAGACAATTAATTTATCGCTATTAAAGAAATTTCCTTACGCCACCATATACTTTGAAGACTTCCATATCTCAGCCTCACAGGAAACTCATACAGACACGCTTTTTCGGGCTGATGAGCTGTTCCTGCAATTTGATATCGTGGACATTTTCACCGGAGATTATACAATAGATAAAATTTCAATTCGCCATGGGGTAATAAATATCCGGGACAAACAAAACTGGGAGAATCCATTTTCATTGAAGAAAGGAGCCCATTCACCCCTGGAAGTAAACCTGAAACAATTATGGCTCAAACAAGTCCGGTTAAATATTGAGAATGATGAACAAAACTTTAACCTTTTGGCTAACATAAAAAAAGCAAAAATTACCGGCAATTTTTCTTCCGATAAAAAGAATTTAGACATTGATTCTGAGATATTAATAAATAATCTATCAAATGCGGGCTTCTCATATCTCTCCGGGAAAAACTTGTCGGTCAGCCAAAATCTTGAAATAACAGAAGACCGGATTAATTTCAGACAAGGTTCCGTAAGGCTTGAAAAGATTCCCCTCACAACCCGGGGTCATTTTATAAAACACAAACAAATCTTAAATCTTAATATAACCGGAAAAAGAGTAAATCTTTCGGAGATTAACGTGAATGTTCCCTGGTTAATTAAGGACAAGATAAACTTTTTAACTTTCGATAAGGGGAAAATATCTTTTATTGCCTCGATAAAAGGGCCTGTCAAAACAGGAAGGCCCTACATTGAAACTGATTTTAATATAGATAACTCAAAGGTTGAAATAAACGGAGATAACAAATTAGTTTTCAACAGTGTTTCACTAGATGGGTATTTTTCCAATGGCGTTCAACGTCACCCAAAAACTTCAATTCTTGTGCTAAACAATATCAAAACCCAATGGGAAAAAAATGCTTTAGAAGGGAATTTAAAAATAGAGAATTTCTTAAATGCTGATTTAAAAATAAATACAACAGGAAGACTGAAGTTAAGCAGAACAAATGTTTCAAAATTCTTTTTGAAAGCAAAAGATTTGTCAGGAAATGCAAAGATAAAACTGAATTATAAAGGAAAAGCAAGTGAGCTAAAGAATCTGAAAAACATCATTGCTGAGGAAAAATTAACAGGGGAAGTCATGTTTGAAAATTCCGCCCTGCAGATTGGAAACACAAACTATCATCAAATAAATGGATTTGCTTATTTAAAAGATCACCTGTATTTTGACCGCTTTCAGTTTAATATCCTGAATAGTTCTTATATCATCAACGGAAAAGTTCTCAATCCCGGAGAAATGCTCACGGACACGTCTGCTCCAGGAAAAATAGACCTTCAGATACAAACAGACCGGTTGGTAATGGAACAATTATTAAAAAATGAGCAAGATACACAGGATATAAATTTCGAAATTCCACAAGCTTTTTCAGGAGATCTGAAGGTTTCATGTAAAGAGTTTTCTTTCAAAAAATTTAGAGCAGAAAACATAAAAGGAATTCTAAAAATAGATAATAAGTCCATTCAAGTAAACAGACTTGTTTTAAACACTTCAAATGGAAAAGTTGTTGCCACAGGAAATGTTCAGAAAACAAATGAGAATACATATCGGATAGAGACAGATGTAATGCTGAATCATATAGACATTAAAAATGTATTTTATTCACTTAATAACTTTGATCAGCAATATATTAAACACAATAACTTAAAAGGTTACATGAAAGGAAAAATTCATTTATCCAGCCTGTTCTCTTCGGATTTAAAAATAGATCGCCCCTCCCTTTACTGTATAAGTGATTTTTCAATTAAGCAGGGAGAACTCATTAATTTTGAGCCAATAGAAAAGCTTGCACGTTTTGTTGAGCTGGAAGAATTAAAACACATTAAGTTTTCTGAGTTATCCAACAAAATCACCATCAACCAACAAAAAATCACCTTCCCGGAAATGTCTATACATTCTTCTGCATTTAACCTCAACCTCTCCGGATGGCATACTTTTGACAAGTCCTTTTCATATCGTATCAATCTGCTCTTATCAGAGGTCCTGTCAAAAAAAGCCAGGAAAAAAAAGAACAACACAAATTTTGGATTCATACAGGATGACGGGGTGGGAAAAACTCGTCTGTATCTTAAATTATACGGACAGGGAAAAGATTACCAAATTGAATATGACAAAAAAGGCGTTAAGGAGAAGATCAAAGAAGACATTGAAGAAGAAAAGAGAGAACTCAAACAAATTTTACACGAAGAATTCGGATGGTTCAGACAAGATACGATATTAACAGAAGAACCACCAGACCAGGAAAAATCCCCGTTCAATATCCAATGGGAAGAAGACAATAAGCAAAATAAAAAAGAGGAGAAGGAGGAAAACAAAAAGAAAGAGAAGAAGAATAAAACAAAGAAAGACAACCCCTTTATAATTAAATGGGAAGAAGATACGTTATCCAACAAGTAAAACAAAACATCGGTTTATCCATATTTGAGATCCGTTAAAATGAATGTTTATCTTAAAAAACAACGCTGGAAGTTTTACCTGCTTTTTTTTGCCATACTGATCGCAATTGGTTCTTTTTGGTTTACAAACAATCTGGCAAAAAAACTGGCCCGCGAGGAGAGAAAAAAAGTAGAACTCTGGGCACAGGGAATGAAAGAGATAGCCAATATTGAAAACCTGGATAAAGAATACAGCAACATCGTCATTGAAGTAA
>CAZWHH010000154.1:3202-6392 GCA_964633615.1 uncultured Bacteroidales bacterium
ATAGCCAATATTGAAAACCTGGATAAAGAATACAGCAACATCGTCATTGAAGTAATAGAAAATAATGAAACGGTTCCGGTCATTTTAGCGGATGAAGAAAACAACATCATCTCTTATCGTAACATACCCGGAAAAAAGAAAAAACAGGAGGAATACCTGCACAAATTAATTAAAGAGATGAAAAAGGCGAACGATCCCATCTCTTTTACTCTTTCCAAAGGAGAAAAAAGATATATCTACTATAAAGATTCTATTATTCTGACACAGCTTTTTTATTTCCCCCTCATTCAACTGGGGGTTGTGGGGTTGTTTCTTTTTGTAGCTTATTATGCCTTCAGCTCCGCCCGAAGATCTGAACAAAACCAGGTTTGGGTAGGAATGGCCAAAGAAACGGCCCATCAGTTAGGTACACCCACCAGTTCTCTTTTAGCGACCCAGGAATTATTAAAGCTAAAATTGACGGATGAAACGATACTGAAAGAAATAGAAAAAGATGTGGATCGCCTTCAAAAAATTACCGACCGGTTCTCAAAAATAGGCTCTAATCCATTGATAACAAAACAAAACATCATTCCGGTCTTATACAATGCCATTGCCTACATTCAGTCACGGACTTCCAAAAAAGTAACCTTTGACATCCGCTGGGCCAGGGATCAAAAATTAGAAGTCTCTTTTAATGAAGTATTGTTTGAGTGGGTTATAGAGAACCTTTTAAAAAATGCATTAGATTCGATCAGCGGAAAAGGTACGATCCGGATCAGTTTGAACAATAAATCCAACGCTTTAATTATCGATTGTACGGACAATGGAAAAGGAATTCCAAAATCAAAACAAAAAGCCATTTTTCAGCCTGGTTTTACTTCCAAAAAAAGGGGGTGGGGTCTTGGCTTATCTCTTGCTAAAAGGATTATAGAAGACTACCACAATGGTAAAATTTTTGTGCATCATTCCGATCCCAAAAAAGGAACCACCATGCGAATTATATTGAAGAAAAATTGAGGATGATTTAGGCTGATAAGGAGAAGGATAACTAAAGCAGGGAATTGAGAGAAATGTTTTGGTTTTTGGGGTTGGGTTGTTTAATTCAATTGTTCCATTGTTTTATTGTTAAATTGTTTTCATTAACACACAATGCAGAAGGCATCAAACCTTTATTAATAAGGCAATGTTTTCCAATATCAATTCCGGGGGAATCTTCTTAGGTTTTATAATTGAAACGCTACTGTCGCAAGCGAACGCTCTTGCCCTTGTTTCGGGCTCAGTTCAAATTTCATTCCCCTGTAAAGTGAAAGCCAAGGACCATGATGTCATCAATCTGACTCCAGGTATTCATCCACTCAATAAGGGTTCGGTTCAGATCTTCTTCCTGCTCAGCCATAGGCTTTTGATGAATTTTGAGCAGCAATTCCTTAAAAGCTTTACGGCTGAATTTCAGTCCGTCTGGTCCGCCAAACTGATCGTAATAACCATCAGAAAAGAAATAAAGCCTGTCTCCTGGAAGTAGTTTTTCTTTTTGCACTGAAAAAGATTTGTCCTGGTGAACGTTATGTACACCAATTGGCATACGGTCGGCTTTCAGCTCTTTTAATTCATTGTCACGAAAAATATAAAGCGGATTGTACGCTCCTGAAAACTCTAAATCATGCGTTTTTTCATCAATAACCGCAAGCGCAATATCCATTCCGTCCCTGGAACCCCGCTTTTTAACGGTTTGATGAAGGGCATCAATTACATTGGTCCTTAAATTATTTAATATTTCTCCCGGGTCAAGAATTTGTTTCTGGTTGATGATTTCGTTGAGAAAAGCTACACCCAGCATACTCATAAACGCTCCAGGAACCCCATGTCCTGTACAGTCAGCGGCCACAACCACAATTTTAGAATCAATCTTATTGATCCAGTAAAAATCGCCGCTGACAATGTTTTTGGGTTTAAAAAAGATGAAGTAATCAGAAAAAATACTCTTTATCAATGATTCCTGGGGCAAAACCGCACTCTGAATCCGGCTGGCATACTCCATGCTTTCAGTAATAATCCGGTTTTGCCGGGCTATCTTGTCTCGTTGCGAAGTGGCTGTATCACGCTGGGCTTCTATTTCATCGCGCTGTGCCTGTATCTCTTCATTTTTTTGTTCTAAGATCTCATTGGCTCGCGCTTTAACTTTATAATTCCGATATATCACAAAAAGCAACAAAGCCAGAAGAATAAAACCTGCAATGAAGGCATACATTACTATCTTTTGTCTCTTTAGCCTTGCTTCCTGCAGGGCATTTTCCTTTTCCTGTTCATATTTCAGTTTCTCCTGCTTCTTTTCAAATTCATATTTTAGCTCCAACTCGCTTATTTTCTGGCTATTAACGTCTTCTTTAATCAAGGCATATAACACCAGGTAATCCAGTGCCTGCGAATCGTTTCCAAGCCATTTATAAACTTCATAAAGAGAATAATAGATTGCCTGCTGTTCTTCTTTGAGGTTTTGCGCTTCAGCCTTGGGCATTGCCTTTTTCAGGAAACGTAGAGCCAACGCATATTGGTCCTGTTTTTTATAGTTTTCTCCCATCAGGCGCAAAATAAGAGGTATATCCCGCTGGTCATCCAGCTCTTTTTTCAACGAAAGAGACTGATTAAGATAATCCAGGCTTTTTTCATATTGTTCTTTTTCCAGGTAAATTTTACCAATGGAGAGCAAACTATTGGCAATTCCAAAACGATTGTTTTCAACCCGGTTTCTTTCAAGAACCTTTCGGCTGTATTTCAGTGCTTTGTCCAGTTCACCTGACTGAGAATAGATTTGTCCGTATTCCTTCAAACATAAAGTAACTCCGGTATTCAACCCTTCTTTTTCTGATATTGACCGATAAATATTCTCCGCTTCTTTAAGATAGGAAAGGGCTTTATCGTACACTTCATTCAGCTTAAAAAGCCGGGAAATATTGAGGGAGGTCCATGCAATTCCTTCCTGGTTATTTGTCTTTTCGTAGAGAGACAAGGCCCTCAGGTACAACTGAATTGCTTTGTCGTGCTGTCCGAAGTTTCGGTTGATGCTCCCGATGTTGGTAAGCGTCCTTGCCATTTCATTGGGTTCTTCAAGTGATTCATTAATATCAAGTGCATGCTGGTAATTTCGAAGTGCCTGTTCAAAATTGGCTTTCAACTGATGAGTGTATCCAAGGCGGTTATAGGTTAAAGC
>CAZWHH010000155.1:0-6384 GCA_964633615.1 uncultured Bacteroidales bacterium
AGTACAGAACTGAGTGCACCTCCACGGTTTGCAGGGAATGCACCTGAATAGAAATCAACTTCCCTGATAAAGTCAACATTAATGATTCCTACCGGTCCCCCTGAGGCACCTTGTGTGGAAAAATGATTTAAATTGGGTATTTCTACTCCATCGAGGTAAAAAACATTTTCACTCGGGCCTCCTCCTCTTACAATTACATCATTACGAAATGAGACACTCGATGCAACCCCGGGGAAAGATTGTATTACCCTTGAAATATCACGGTTTGCCCCGGGATTTTTTTCGATTTGTTCTACTCCTATTCGTCGAAGTGAAACCGGACTTTCTTTTTTCATCCTGAAAGGAGAGGCTTTTACTACAATGGTTTCAATTTCTTCTGTTTTTTCTTTAAGTGGAATCTCGATAAAACTGGTTTTGGCATTCGTCACCATGAAAGATTCTGTGATGTAAGTTTCATAACCAATTGATGAAACTTTTAATTTTACATAGCCGGGCTTTAGACCAGTAAAGGAAAACTCCCCATCGTAATTGGATACAGATCCAATGGTTGTTTCCCAAATGACAATATTGGCAAAGGGAACAGGTTCATTACTCTGGGCATTGTAAACCCGTCCTTTAATGGAGCCTTTACCGGGCTGACTTGATGCAGAATAATGGGACATAAGAAAGACCAGGGAAATAAGGAATAATCTGTACATTGATGTAATTTTTATACAATATACAATTTTTTTGATAATTTTGTTTAAAAGATACTCTTAAAAATATAACAATAATTTATAAGCCCCTGGAATTAAAATAAAAAAATCTTCATTGGGCGGAAAGGAATATTCAAATAGTTGCTGCTTTTTTGTATTTGTTTAATAAGGAATTTGATGAATTATTGAATTTTACAGTGAAATCCTTATCTATATAGTGTATAAAATGACAGCAAATAATAATTATAAACCTCAGGTTTAAGTTCAAATCGATATTCTTGTGAAATTAAATCATATTATTCCGGCACCTGGGGCTTTTCCTGAGAGTAGAGAAGCCTTTGCTTTAATTTCCATTCATTTTTGGTCTTGTCCCAGTGGAAATATAATTCTTCTAACAACTCATTATTTTCATTATATACAAAATTCCTTTTGGTAGCATTGCTCCATTTTCTTTGTGAATAATCCCAGTATTTCAATATTTCACTGGTTTTATTTTTTTTGGTATATTCAAAAAGATATTGTACACCGTTTATCCATTTTTTCATACTGGGGTTCCATGTAGAGCGGGTTTCCTGAGTTTTCTGTCCCCGGTAATTATATCTCATGTAATATTTTCCTCTGTTTTTCCATTTTTTTTCTTCTACATCCCATGCTTCTACAATTGTTTTATCGGGAGGGCCATAACCATCATTATAGTGAAAGGAATATCTTAGATGATCAAACCACTTACCAATTCCTGGTTTGAATATTTTAATGAGAATTCCACTTTTTTCTCCATCCCTGTTATATTCGATCAGATAACGTACTGTGCTAAACCATTTACCAACAGCCTTTTTCCATTCCTGGTGTAGAATTTCACTTTTATTCCCATTTTTATCGTAAGTAATGGTTTTCAGTTTTACATTAATCCAATCTTCAAAAGTTTTATTCCACTGCTGTTTAAGATTTTCAATTACTTTCCCTTTTTCATTATGGCTTTTTAAAATTCTTTCTTTGTTTTGCCATTTTTTTTCAGAATTATTCCATCTCTGTTCATAACGAGCAACTACCAGTTGTTTCTTTTTATAAAAATTAAGTTCTCTCCCGTAAATTTCCCACCGGGATGAATCTTTGTTCCATTCGTAAACATAAGAAGTATCAATTTGTTCCTTCTGGAATGTTTGAATCAGTGAATCCCTGGAAGTTAAATGTTTTATAGGGGTTTCCTGAGCTTGCAGTCCCTTAAGGGAAAAACAAGCGAGCATACCCATGATTAAATATTTTGTTTTAAAAAGTTTTGTCATAATTTCCCATTTAACAGTTTTTAAGTTACAAAATGTAAACAATTATTTCAAGGGTTTTGTTTATTGATTTTCAATACCAATAGATTTTAAAAATGACAGGTATTGTGCATCTCTGCCTAAAAAGTCCCTTACAATCTGCATTTCCTCTTTGGAAGAACCTTTAGAGAGTACTTTCTTTCTGAATTTCAAACCACTTTCACGTTTCAATACTCCGTTTTCCTGAAATACCGAGAACATATCTTCTGCATACACTTTCGCCCAGAGATAACCATAATACCCGGCCGCATATCCGAAAAGGTGACCAAAACCTGCCTGGAAATGAGTGTCTTCCATATATTCAAACTGGGTTAGTTTGTTTTGCAGTTTTCGGACAATATCAGTGGTTGATTCCGCGGAATTTTCGGGATCATATTGATCGTGGTAGGTCATATCAAGTATTCCGTAAAATATCTGTTGTTGGGTGAACAAGCCTGAGCCAACATT
This sequence comes from uncultured Bacteroidales bacterium, assembly GCA_964633615.1. Taxonomy (GTDB): domain Bacteria; phylum Bacteroidota; class Bacteroidia; order Bacteroidales; family UBA12077; genus JAGXLC01. The sequence goes on from CAZWHH010000155.1 coordinate 2,462, forward strand.
CCTTGCCTGAACCATTTTTTGATGCAGATCTTCCGGCAAAATTTCATTGCTAAGGTAATGCTTTGTAAATAGCTTTAAAGAATCGTACTCCCAGGCCCAGTGTTCAAATATCTGCGAAGGAACCTCTACAAAATCCCGTGAGGTATTGGTTCCCGATTGAATTGAAAAGGGGGCTTCAGTGAGCAGATCGTGCATAAGGTGGCCAAATTCGTGAAATAGAGTCACTACATCTGAATGGGGTAATAGAGAAGGTTTCTTTTGAGTGGCTTTTGGAAAATTAGTTACTAAAGCCGCCATAGGTTTTTGATATCCACGGTGTGTTTTTTTGCCAGGGATTAGGGAGAAGCAGGCGGCATGATTAAACTTGTCGTCTCTTGGAAAAAGGTCGAGATAAAACCATCCGATTGTTTTATCTTTTTCTTTCACCTCAAAAAGCCTGACCTCTTTATGCCAGACTGATGGATTATTTATTTCCCTGATTGAAATCCCATAAAGATTTTGTGTGATGGTGAAGAGCCCCTTCAGCAATTTGTTTAGTTCAAAATACTCTTTGATTTTTTCCTGATCTACATGATAATCCTCCTTAAGCAACAAGGTGTTGTAATATGCTGATTCCCATGAGTTAATTTTTGAAACTGTTTGTTCTTCGTGTTCACTTTTCTTATCCAAAAGCTGCTCGTAGTCTTTGTTGGCTTTTTGTTGGATTTTTTCCCGGAGCGATTCTTCAAATTCCCAAACTGTTTCTGGTTTCTTGGCCATGCGTGTTATCAGGCGGTATTTGGCAAAACTATCGTAACCAAGAATTTTCGCAAGTTCTTTCCTTTTTTTTAGCAATTTCACCAGGACATCGAGGTTTTTATCAGCTGCAATGTTTTTAAATTTTTTAGAAAGTTCTTTTCTTGCTTTGTCTGATTTGGCATATTTCATAAACGGAAAATAGGAAGGATAAGTCATGTCAATTTCATATTTCCCGTCTTTTCGTTTCCGCGCTTCTTTATAATCTTCAGGCAAACCTTCCATTTCTTCTTCTTCCAGCACCATGATATCTTTATGAGAACTAATGTTGGATTCAAACGCTATACCCAGTTCAGAGATTTGGTTTTGAAGGTTCTGTATAAGGTCTCTTTGCTTTTTCGGCAACCCTAATCCATTCAGTTCGAAATCTCTGATTGTATCTTCAAGCAATTTTTTTTCCGCACCGGAAAGTTTTTCTTTATCCTCTTTGATTGAATAATCTTTAATCGCTTTATAAAGATCAATATTCAGATTTAACTGGTTTCCATATTTACTGAGGTCTTTAATGGATTCCAGGCTTGAACTTCTGATTTCCTCTTCCGGGTGAACATAGGCCATGAGAAATATGATGGAATGAATTTTATCCAGTTCATTGTTTAAATCATCATAATGAGATAAAGTATTGGCAAAATTCCTGTCTTCAGGTTTCTGACCAATAATTTCAGCTACTTTTTTTTCTGACTCTTCAATGATTTTGTCTTTGGCTTTTCTAATATTGCCGGCAGAAAACTGGTTAAAATCAATTGTGTTGTTATCTGAGTTGAAAAGTTTCATTTGGATAAAATTAATTTATAGGTTTGACATTCTAAGACTTTTATCTCCCAAAGTCCATATTTTTTTGTTTCTTCTGCCATGTAACCCTCATGTTTTATTCATTGCCTTTTGCCTGCAAAATTCATATGAGGGTTTCATTTTGTTTAAAATGACACAAAATTATTAAAAGAACAGGAACTAATTGTATATTTATACTTAAAGAAAAATAATTGTTTAATGTTCAATTTTTACAGCAGATTTTTTGCAGGAACAGAATCCATGAAAAGAAGACTTCGATTACGAAAGATGGGATATATCCGCGATCAGCAGGGAATTATAAACCGTTACCTGCGGGAGAAGGAAAACTGGGAATTCCATTTACAAAAGACAAGAGAGTTTATTTTGCAATCAGCTGGGAATAAAGATAAAAATATGGCAGTGGTACTGGGAAGCGGATGGCTTTTGGATATCCCACTGGATGAATTAGCCAGAGATTTTAATAATGTGGTTTTATATGATATTTTACACCCTTCACAGATAAAAAAGCGGATTGAAAAATATCCCAATGTGAAATGCAAAAAGGCTGATTTAACAGGAGGTTTGACGGATTCTCTGTATGAAATTGTAAATGATAAAAATCGGGATCGATTGCTGGTTGAGAGTTTTTCCGGTTATTCATTTGATTTCCCCGGACGGCCTGATTTTGTGATCTCCTGTAATATTCTGAGTCAGATGGGAAGCTTATTGATCGATTTTTTAAAAAAGAAAAAGATTTTTACTGAAAAAGAATTAAACAGGCTGGAACAGATTATTCAACTGAATCATCTTGAAATGCTTCCTGAAGGAAAGAGTTGTTTGATTACGGATTATGAAGAGGAGTTATATACTGCTGAAGATGAATTTGCAGGGACCAAACCACTGCTTAAAGTAAAATTGCCTATGGATGAGGCAGATAAATATTGGCAATGGAAATTTGATACTCAAATGAGGTACCGGGAAAAATTTATGACTTATTTGAATATGACAGGGAAAGAAATATAGGAGATGCCCCGAAAAAGCATCTCCGTGAAAGTTATTCCATGTACTTTAAATTAACAGCATACATTACAATAAATGCAGCAGTTATTATGAGCCCCCAGATGCCAAAATTCAGTACAAGTAATACTACATTGGCAATAGCATAAATGAAGAATCCAAGTTTTTTTAGGTTCCACATTTGAATTGCACCAAAAAGAGAACCAGCATACATTAATAAGATGCCAATGCTTTTACCCATTCCAACACCACTTACTGTACTCATAGGAAGCTTGCTGGCAAATCCACTGATTGCACCGGATGCTACTACGCCTATTATAGAAAATAAAAGGCCTAAGCCACTTCCAATAAAGGTTAAAATACATAAAACTGTTAAGAATGTAGGACGTTTTTTAGCCCCTGCTGTTTGATTTGTAACTTGTTCAGCCATAATAAAAAACTTTTGGTTAGTAATTCACATGCAAAATACTTTTTTTTTCTATAAAAAGAAAGTCCCTATATTGGATTTATTTTGAATTGATTATGTATTTCTCATTTAATCAGTAATATATATTGTTGATAATTTATTTCTTTTGTTTGAGGTTTATTTTGCCCTGATTCATAATATTTTGAAAGAAAAGCATTCGATTTTTTTTGAAAAATTGATTTAATCTGTATTTTTGGAAAGAGCAAACAGATGAACCATGTCAAGTTAAAATTTTGATATATCTTCTATCTGATTATTATATGTATTGAGTATTTGTAATCAAATAGGAATTAAATGAAGACATAAACATCTGGAGTCAAAAAAACATAAACAGATAAAACTTTAATTCTATGAGAACAGATAACAAGATTTTTGATTTAATTAATCAGGAGAAACAGAGACAGCTTAATGGCATTGAGCTTATTGCTTCTGAGAACTTTGTCAGTGACCAGGTACTGCAGGCAATGGGCAGTTGTCTGACCAACAAATACGCGGAAGGTTATCCCGGACGCAGGTATTATGGTGGTTGTGAGATTGTGGATCAATCAGAACAACTGGCGATTGACAGGTTGAAGGAGTTATATAATGCTGAATATGTAAACGTTCAACCTCACTCTGGTGCGCAGGCCAATGCTGCTGTTTTTCTGGCTACCCTGAATCCGGGTGATACTATTATGGGACTGGATCTGTCCCATGGGGGTCATCTTACACACGGATCTCCTGTAAATTTATCAGGGAAACTATACCACGCGGTTTCTTATGGTGTAAAAGAAGATACAGGACACATTGATTATGACCAGATGGAAGAGATCGCCCTGAAAGAAAAGCCTAAATTACTAATCGGGGGTGCTTCTGCTTATTCCAGGGAATGGGA
>CAZWHH010000156.1:0-1856 GCA_964633615.1 uncultured Bacteroidales bacterium
TTAATCAGTTCTGATTTCTTGGGAATATTGATTCTTAATATTCCATCGTGATAATGTGCTTTTATTTTATCCTTTTCCACATTATCAGATAATTTAAAAGATCTCCTGAACTTGTTAAAATCAAATTCTTTCATGATCGGACTTCGTTGGTTCTCTTCCTGTTTGTCTTCTTTTTCCAGCGAAATGATTAAAAGATCTTTATCCAATTCAATGTTGAAATCGGATTTTTTAAACCCTGGTACAGCAATTTCAATATTAAATTCTTTCTCTTCCTCTGAGATATTTGCCGGGGGTACGGCAAAAAACTGATTGCAATCATACCTGTTTTCATTGTTGAAAACCTGGTCTAATAAATCAGAAAATGGATTGTTGCTTTCTTCCATTCTGTTTCGTAATCCTGGACTGTAAGTTCTTAATAGTGTCATAGTTTTTAAGTTTTATAGTTATTATTTAGATTAAATTAATTTTATTTAATTATTTGATAAAGGGGATTCAATATATATGCCAAAAGAGAAAGGAGGTAAAACTGACGGTATACATAGGGGAATCATGACATAATGTCTACATTATTAATTGTTATACTGCCTATTTGTCGTGTATTAGATTAAATTAAAAGGATATTCATACTTTTGTAAGTAAAAAATAAAGATGCGAATAGATATATTAACAGGTCTGCCTGATTTGTTGGAGAGTCCGTTAAATCAATCAATTATTAAGCGTGCAAAAGAGAGGCAATTGGTTGAGATCATTATACATAACCTGCATGATTATTCTACTGATAAGCACAAGAATATTGATGATTATGCATTTGGCGGAGGAGCAGGCATGGTAATGAATATTGAACCTATTGACCGTGCCATAAAGAAATTAACAGCCCAAAGAAAATATGATGAGATCATTTATACAAGTCCGGATGGCGAGCCTTATAAACAAAAAGAAGCCAACCGGATGGCTACCTTTGAAAATATTATCATACTCTGTGGTCATTATAAAGGCGTTGACCATCGGGTCAGAGAGCATCTTATTACACGTGAAATTTCAATAGGTGACTATGTGCTAACAGGTGGTGAACTGGCAGCCGCAGTGATTGTTGACAGCGTGGTACGGTTAGTGCCTGGAGTGATCAATGATGAGACTTCGGCACTCACTGATTCTTTTCAGGATAATTTGCTGGCTCCGCCAATGTTCACACGTCCCGCGAATTATAAAGGATGGAAAGTGCCTGATATCCTTTTATCCGGCAATTTTCCTGAAATAGAGAAATGGCGGGAAGAAAAAGCCCTTGAAAGAACACGGCGTTTAAGACCTGATCTTTTAAACAACGATGAATCGTAGTTTGCATAAAAAGGAATTGACTGAACCGAAAAGAAAGCGCAAAGAAAAACTAATTTCTTCGCGCTTTCTTAAGCTGATGATTTTTTGTTTTATTCAGGTTTGTAGTTCCCATCAAATTTTTCAGGGTGCTTATCTTCAAATGGAGTTGCTTTCTGAAAGGCATTGGACAATTCCAACGGTGAACCTTCATCGTATAAATTTCCGAGGAAGCTTATGCTCGTGGGGTGTCCTTTTTTATCGAAGCCTGTTGGAACGACCACACATGGCTGACCTGTCAGATTGGTGGTTAGAAGTTGATTACCGCCGAAACTCGGGCTGATAATCACATCATAGGCTTCAAATAGTTCATGTATTTGTTTCATCAGGATGGATCTTAACCGATTGGCCCGGATATATTCAACTGCGGGAATAAATCTTGCTGTTCTGAATAAGTTAGGCCATGCATTCTTTGCCTGACGAACCAATTCATCATCCTTCCCGGAACGGGTTAATTTATCAAATGCTGAAGCTGCTTCTGCCTC
>CAZWHH010000156.1:1956-6306 GCA_964633615.1 uncultured Bacteroidales bacterium
CATCATCCTTCCCGGAACGGGTTAATTTATCAAATGCTGAAGCTGCTTCTGCCTCCAGGATTGTTAATAAACTCCCGACGGGTATGCTATCAGGCAGACTGATGGGTTTTAGTTTTACTCCCATTTCTTTTATTGTTTCGAGTGCCAGGCTGTCTTGCTTCCTACCCCTGTAATCTTTATAGAATAGATCTTTAATATAAGCAACTTTCAGATCTTTAACGTCTTTTTGCGCATCAAAATTGAATGGAAAATCTTTTACCGACTGATCTTTTCCATCAGGGCCATGAATAGTATTGAATACTAAGGCACAACCTTCAGCTGAACGGCAAATGGGTCCAATTTTATCCATAGACCAGCTTAGCGCCATTGTTCCATAGCGGCTTACTCTTCCAAAGGTAGGTCTCAGTCCTGTTGCTCCACAGCGAGTTGATGGAGAAACGATTGAGCCGTATGTTTCGGTTCCAATGGAAAAGCCAACTAAACCAGCGGTAGTAGCTGCAGCAGAACCCGCGGAAGATCCACTGGATCCTTGATTGATATCCCATGGATTGCGGGTTTTCTCTTTAAACCATACATCACCCATGGCTAAAGCTCCCATAGATAGTTTAGCTACCAGTACAGCTCCTGCAGCATCCAGCTTTTGGACAATGGTGGCATTCTCTTCAAATTGCTGATCTTTAAAAGGGGTCGCTCCCCAGGTGGTTTTGTACCCTTCAACACTCACCAGGTCTTTGAGCCCATAAGGAATCCCGTGTAACATTCCTCTGTATTTTCCTTTTTTAATTTCTTTATCTGCTGCTTGTGCTTGTTGAAGAGCTCTTTCTTCTGTAAGAGTAATCAAGCAATTGAGTGTATCACTGTATTTTTTTAGTCTTCTCAGAAAAAGTTTGGTGAGTTCAGTTGATGTAATTTTCTGATTTTTTATTAGATAAGCTAATTGAGGAACAGTGTAGAATGCGAGTTTGTTTTTATCCTCCGGTAATTCGGTTAATTCATTTTGATCCCACCGAATCAGTTTTTCTTTTCTCTGAATGGTTTTACCTGCTGGAATGGGATTAAATTTCAACACATAAGGAGTTTTATTCGGAAGATTTACTTCTCTCATTTTTTCAAAGCTTTTTCTTTGATTATTAATGCCATCAAGCATAGAGTCTTTTTCTGCTTCAGAGAAGCTTATGCCAATTAACTTTTCAGCATGGCTAATGTTTTCTTTGGTAACAGCTCTTTCTTCATCATTGACTTTCTGCTTGCATGAGAAGGAAATGATTGCAAGTAAAAAAAGGACTGTCAGGATTTTGATTTTTTTCATGGCTTAATTATTTATTATTTAGTTAGTATTTATAATTATTTATCTCTTCCTTTACCAGAGTCTGTAATTTCTAATAACTCCAGGGGGTAGGGCTTTAGAAAAGATTGTCTGAGCAGGTATTCTGTGTTAAATCGTAAAGCCCAGGAATGCAGTAATTTGAACAAAACTTTAAGAGGGATACGTTCATCCCGGTATTCTTCGATTGAATCCAGGAATAGTTTTTTTTCATCAGATTTTAGTTTATCGGATACATAGCCCAAAGCATGTTGCAGCATGTTGATCCATGAAGCAAATCCAGGTGGTTTATTCAACAAGGAGTGCAATGTTTTTTCATAGCCATTCAGAACTTCATTCAGGTTATTTTTGTTAAAATCAGCTGCAATCTTTCCCAGTTTTCTCATTTTTTCCTGGTTATAAGCCATAAAGAGCATCTTATTATTTGTATGAAAATCCACAAGTGCTTTTATTGTATTGATTTCTTTGACCTTCCTGAAAGAAGCCAGTGTAAATATGCCAACTAAAAAATTTTCACGTATACTGAAATTTCTAAGTCTTCCTTCATCTTCTATAGGCCAGTCGGGATATCTGGAAAGAATAGCTTTACCAAATATTCCTTCTCCCCGGATGCTGCCTATTTTGTCATTTTTCCCCTGGTATATTTTTACATCATGAAAACCACAGGTAGGAGAGCGGTGTTTAACAATAAATCCGTCAATATTTTCTGTTTTTTTCAGGAATTCATTTGTGAATTCTCTCATATTCTCAGTTACATCATTGCCTGTAGCAGGCTGGAATAATCTTTTTTCGTCGTTTTCGATGATAAGCCTTACCGGCTTTCTTGGAATACCAAGCCCGATTTCTTTTTCAGGGCAAACAGTAATGAATTCAACATGCTTACCGAGTTGAGAAACAATTGATGAGTTGATTACTGATCCGTCATACCTGCAATTTTCAAATCCAAGGCATTTACTTACTATGATACGTGGCTTGACAAAATTACTCATATAAAGAAAAATATAATTGATCCGTTAATTTACAAATTTTTATCACAAATAAGATTGATTTTTCATTAAAGAATTAAGAAACTGTTTTGATTTTGTCCTGCTTTAACAAATTAGTTTTTTTGTGATTCATAGCCCCGCCCTAAAGGACAGGGCTATGAAAAATAACATCTTCAAAATTTGGTGAAGTAGAATTTTTAAATAAAATCAAAACAGTTTCTAAGGGTTTGAAATTATTTTTTAGTTTTACAACCTAAAAAAAACTAGCAATGCTAAAACAAATTTTACAGAAACTTTTTACCCGGTTTTTAAATGGAGTTGAGAGAGTAGGGAATGCTTTACCACACCCTGCCACATTATTTGCTATTTTTGCTATACTGACCCTGCTTTTATCTTCTGTGGGTGATTTATTAAACTGGCAAGCTGTGCATCCCGGAACAGAAGAGGTTATAGAACCTATTAATTTGCTTTCTAAAGAGGGAGTTCACAAGATTATATTAAACCTGGTGGAGAATTTTACCGATTTTGCTCCTCTGGGAATTGTGCTGGTTGCTATGCTGGGTATTGGAATAGCGGAAAGGAGTGGATTGATAGGAGCTGTTATACGCATGCTGGTTTTGTCTTCACCACGAAAAACTTTGACTTTTATTATTGTTTTGGCCGGGATCTTGTCCAATATAGCAAGTAATGTTGGTTATGTTTTACTTGTTCCCCTGGCTGGTGTAATTTTTCATTCGGTTGGCAGGCATCCGATTGCAGGTATGGCAGCTGCATTTGCCGGAGTTTCGGGAGGCTACAGTGCCAATCTGATTCTCGGAACAATTGATCCGTTGCTTGCAGGATTATCACAAGAAGCAGCCAGAATTGTAGAACCAGGTTATATAGTAAATCCCACTGCCAATTATTATTTTATGGTCGCTTCTACATTTGTAATTGCTTTTGCAGGAACATGGGTTACTGAGAAAATTGTGGTTCCCAGATTGGGTAAATATGAATCTGATACTGAGCAGGATAAGCTGGAACGCCTTTCCAGGAAAGAAAAGAAAGGGATTTTATATGCATTTATCACTTTTCTTCTCATTATTGGCGGTATTCTCTGGGGTGTTTTACCTGAAAATGGAATTTTAAGAAGTGAGGATGGATCGTTTTTAAGCTCTCCTGTGATTAAAGGAGTTATAACAGTTATTTTTGTTCTTTTTGGACTGACGGGGCTTGTTTATGGCATCGTAACAAAAGAATTTAAAAGTGATGCTGATGTCATGAAGGGAATGGGAGAGAGCATGAAAACCCTTGCTATGTACATTGTACTGGTCTTTTTCGCGGCTCAGTTCGTGGCTTATTTTAAATGGAGTAATTTAGGAATGATCATTGCTATTACTGGGGCTAAAGGCATTATGGCTTCTAATCTGGGTATTATTCCGCTGATGATTTTATTTGTTCTTTTTGCCGGTTTTATCAATTTAATGATGGGAAGTGCATCTGCCAAATGGGCCATACTGGCACCCATATTCATACCTATGTTTATGTTTCTTGGTTATTCGCCGGAGCTTTCGCAGGTGGTTTACAGAATTGGTGATAGTACAACCAATATTATATCTCCTATGATGAGCTTTTTTGCTCTCATAATTGCATTTATCCAGAAGTATGACAGCAAGGCTGGTATAGGAACCATCATATCAAATATGTTGCCTTATACTGTTGTCTTTATGCTGATATGGATTATCATGCTGGTTGCCTGGATACTCATAGGACTGCCATTGGGACCGGATGCCGGGTTGTATTATTCGATGTAGTCTATGTATCTTAGATGATTATTTTTCAGTATTATAACGATTATAAAGTTGTTCTCTTTTTAACCCAAGGTATTTTGAAGCTTTGCTTTTATTTCCGTTGAATTTTTCAAGGGTTTTTTTAACGATTTTCATTGTGAAAGCTTCCAGGTCAAGAGGATTTTCTAAGAGCCTGTTGATCATTTCTTCTTCACCTATCTTGTTTTCAGGTAACTTTTGCATTTGGGTGTAGCTCCTGTCTAGTTCATCT
>CAZWHH010000157.1:0-6245 GCA_964633615.1 uncultured Bacteroidales bacterium
GGCTGTCTTTTCTCCTGGCTGCTTTTGAGATTTTTTCTTAATGCACTTTCGCCACCTGCTTGTTCTGTATTTCCAAAATTAATCAGAATGCCTTTTTCAGTAGGTAGTGGAAGGGGGGTAGAGAATTTAAAGATGACCAAAAAGATAGCCAGTACAGCATGAAATGCTATAGTTCCCAAAATACCTGTTTTATGTTTTTGTATAAAATTCCACATGTCTTATTCGGCTGAGGTGGCTAAAATCAATTTCCATTCATTTTTATTTGCAATATTCATTACTTTGACGATCTCCTTTATTGGCACATTTCTGTCTGCATTTAAAGAAACAGTTGGTTGTTCTGTTTCTTTCCTATTGAACTCCTCTTTTAAAACGTTTTCTATTTCAGAAAATTTTACAGGGCTTCCCTGAACGTAATACTGGAGCTCCCTGGTGATTGAAACAGTTGCAATCGGTGAGGCTGATGTTTGATTAGCGCTTTTGGGGAGCAATAGTTTTAGTGCATTCGGATTGATCAGGGTGGAGGTTACCATAAAAAATATGAGCAGAAGAAATATAATATCTGTCATCCCTGACATGCTAAACGATGCATTGACTTTATTTCTTGGTTTAAGATCCATAAGTTGCTTTTTTTTATTCCACCGGCTCGTTTAATAAATCCATAAATTCGGTTGTGTTTGCCTCAAGTTGATAGACAACTTTTTCGACTTTGGAAACCAGCACATTATAAGCCAGGTAAGATATAATACCGACCATAAGTCCTGCTACAGTTGTAACCATTGCTGTATAAATACCACTTGAAAGAAGCGTTATGTCTATATTGTTTCCTGCATTTGCCATATCATAAAAAGCTCTGATCATTCCCATTACAGTTCCTAAAAACCCAATCATGGGAGCAGCACCTGCAGCTGTTGCCAAGGTTGGCAGACCCTTTTCAAGTTTTGAGATTTCCAGTTTACCTACGTTTTCAATGGCTGCGGTAATGTCATTTAAAGGTCGTCCGATTCGCTGGATTCCTTTGTCAATCATACGGGCAACCGGGCTATCAAGAGACTGACATAAGGCTTGTGCCGATTCAATCTTATCATCGTGAATATAGTCCTTTATTTTGTTCATGAAGTTTAAATCGGTTTTGGAGGCTTTTGAAATAGCCACATATCTTTCAAAGAATATGTAAATAGCGAGGATAGATAATATAATGATCGGTAGCATAATCCAACCTCCCTTTAAGGCTAATTCCCAAAAAGATAAAGTTACCTGTCCTGATTCTGCTGTTTGTGCTGCAGTGGAGAGAGTGTCTTGCGGAACTGTTTGTGCAAAAGTGAAAAAATTCATATTTATTTGTGTTTTTGTTACAAAAATAAAAAACTATTCCTTCTTCTTGTTATTTTTTTCTTTAGATGAATTACTAATAAGTTCCTTAAACGAATTAAATTCCTGACGGTAAAACAATCCGGCTCCTTGTATATATCTTGTTTCTTCGTATATTAGCCTGTCACTGCTTCTGTTGAAAAATTTAAGTCTGATTTTTCCATTTTTTGTTAATTTCCAGTCTACCCGGAAATCACCAACAAATTCACTTGTTCTGGCATATTTTCCTCCCGTTCCAACGTTTCCGTTGATAATTAAGCGGTCATTCAATAGTTGCGTTGAAAGAGCCACTTCAACCTGATCTTTTGAAATTTCATCTCCCGGCTCATAATTGACACCAATATCCCAGTTATTTGATATTTGCGAAAGCCAGTGGCTAAGCTGATTAGATAAAAGTTCACTTGTTGAAAAAGCCAGACCCGCAGTACCTATGTCATATTGATCAGATTGTTGTGAAATATATTGTTGTGCTGGCATGAATGAATTCAAAACCAATAAAGATAAAAATTGTTTATTTAATTCCTGCTTTGAACTGATAGCTCCCCTGACTCTTGCTCTTGTACTTTCATCAGCCGTGGGAAGTTCAATGTCAAAATTAATTTTTGGGTTAACCAGCTTTTCTGTCAATTGAATTTTGCATTCGATGGGGATTCGTTTATTATAATATTCCGTTGTGTCAAGAAATAATTCACTAAGAGAGGTTCTGAGATTATAAACAGCGGTTACATTAATATCAGCATCCTTTGGTTTCCCATTCCATATAATCTGGCTTCCTTCCTGTATTTCGAATTTTTTATTGATTACATTCTTGAGGGAGAACATATAATCTCCGCCTTCAATTGTATACTCACCAAACATTCTAAAGTCACCTTCTTTATTAATTCCCATATTAATATTGCCTCTTCCCCTTGCTTTAATCATATCTCCTAATTCCGGGTTGAAGATGAGTCTTGTTTCAGCCATTGGAGTGATATTAAGATCAAAATTCATATTAATTCCTGATAAATCAACTTTATATTCATCTGTTTTTTCAGGTTTCTTTTTATTTTTCAGATTGCTTTCAAATTTTATAAATTTTGATCTTTGGGTTTGTGAATTACCTCCCAGCGGGAGATTAATCATGGTATTTTCGTCTGTAGTAACTGACGCGTCAATGTTTACTACATTAGTTTGTGTCTCTCCCTGAATTTTTAAAAAACCAGACGAAAAAGCTTCTCCATAAAAGGTCGAATTATTAGATCCTGTGGTATTTAAGCTTTTTAAATTGTTGGCATTTATATTTAAATCGTAGCTCAGATTGTTGAATTGTTTGAAAGACAAAACTCCGTTCACCAAGGCGTTGTTTCCTTCAGAATCTGTTATCTCTGTATTTCTAAAAATTAAGCTATTATTGTTTACCTTCAATGATTTGGTAAAATGGTACCGGGTATTCAGGTAATCAATTGTAAAACCGCTATTCCGGACTTCAAGATTCCCGTTTAATATAGGATTGTTAGTGGTACCTGTCATTTTGAGGAAACCACTTACATTACCCCTCATGTTACTAAAGATTCCTTCAACAATTGGATCCAGAAAATTTAGCCTGAGTTTGTCAAATAAAATATCAAAAGCCAGGGTTTTATTAGAAGGTTTGTACTCACCTTCAATATCCAGTGTTTTTAGCTTCTCTCTTTCACTTTCAACATCCAGTTTTACAATTTTTTTGTAGTTGTCCCATTTGCTGTTGATTGAGGTATTCCCAATAACCTGGTTGTTGAGTGATAAACTGTCTACAATTAAATCTGATTTGAATGTTGGTTTATCATATATATTTGCTAACTGGGCCTCACCGTTTATTTCTCCCTGGATATTTAAGACTGAAGGGAGCAATAAATTGGCATAAGCCAAATTGATATCTGCGAAATTAAGATTAAGTGTATCTTTTGGATTTTCACTGATTTTTCCTTCAATCTCCATTAACTGTGACTCATTGTGTAACCTGAATTTACGAAAAGAAATACTGGAACTATCAATGGTAATTTTATTTTGAGAAAACTGCCAGTCTTTTTCATTTAAAGTAATCTTACCGGGTAAAAGAAAGATGGACGTTCTTACTTTCTGGTTATTTGATTGATCCCAGTTAAGCAGTGCGATTATTTCGCCCTTGCTACTATTTTTAGTGATGTCATCCCAATTGATCAGTAATTTTGATTTGTTATTGCCGGTAAGAGATTTTATAGTGAAATTGTTAAAATAGGAGGTTTCACCTGAAGATTGTGTTTTTAAATTTTTAAATCTTCCGACCAACGAGAATATGCTGTCTTGTGACTGACTATTGATATAAATTTTCTGTAACTTATATTTTTTAAACTTTATCTGATCCGAGTTAATCTTTAGGCTGAAATCGTCAAGATTTCCATCATAACTTAATTGTAAACTGGTATTTTCTTCAATTTTAAGGGAAGGTAAAAATGTCTCTGTGAGTCTTTCTGTATTTTTAAGTTTTAAATTCAGGTCAAAATTATTTTTATTTTTTACTTTGGCTGTATCCGAAGGTTTTTTGATAAAAACCGGGAGATAAGAATAAAATATATTTTTTAGAGATTGATGAACACTAGTTGACCTGTATTTTCCAATTAGGGAACCATCAATATAGTCTGACTTTAAAAATATTTTGTGAATATTTTTTTGTTGTGAAGCGTTTATTTCAAAATTGTCAACTTTTAAATTTTTATTGTTCCTGGTAATTTTTCCTTTACTAATACTAATAATTCCACTGGCGTTATCCAGGCTGTTGCCGGTAAAATTTGACATTAAGTTCAGGGATAAGTTGGCAGTAGTATCTTCTTTGACAAAATTAAGAGGTTCTAGTTTGGCTTTGAAAAGCTGGGCGCTAAAGTCGAAAACCGGAACTTCTTTAGAAAAATCAATTCCTCCGCGGAAGGTAAAATCTACATTAGGATCTTCAATAGAAAGGATTCCATTGTATTTATTTTGGGTAAGTAAGCCATCTAATTTAATATTTTGATAGTTATAACCATTGAATTCCAATTTATTGATCACACCATCCGTATTGGTTTCAAAAGACTTGTCTTTGTAAGCGGTCCCCTTGATTTGCATATCCATGCTTAATTTACCAATGTTTTTCTGGTCGTCTAAAAGTCCCCCGATATCAAAGTTTTTTGTTTTTAGCTTTCCATTGATGCTTAAGCTTTTTTTCTTTTCAGGTTTTATGAGTATATCAGTGGATATCTCTCCCAGATTACTTTTGAGTGAGCCATAGGCTACAAAATCATCGATAAAACCTGTAAAGTTCCCGTTGTATGTAATTAATCCCAGGTTATTCAAATTATCAGGTAATTGTATTTGTTGATTTCCCGGGTTGAAATAATTTACAATTTGAATATCCTGGGGCACGGTTTGGAAATTTTCAATATCTACGTATAAAAATGACTGATTAATATCCGGCAAACCATCAATACTAAAGTCTGTAAGTAATTCAGTCGATTTTCCCATGGCCAGATAAACCTCATCTCCCCTGATATTGTTTATCCTGCCGTTTATATTGCCTGAAAGGACTATATTGTGATTTGGAATATTCTGAAAGGATTGAGAAAAGAATGCCAGATCGTGAAAACCTATATTGGAACGTTTAATTGCCAGATTAAGTTTTACTTTGCTGACAAAATCGTTCAGATTAGAGTATCCCCGATGATTGATTACCAGTGAATCAGCATTAAGATATGAGTGTTCAGTTCTGAGGATCAGATCGTTCATTTTCATCTTTTCCGGGCCTACAAACATATCTGTTGTCAGATCAATCACATGAAAGCCACTTTTATCGCGGAAGGATAAGCGGTTCATTTCAAAATTAACTTTCCCGCTGTCAGCATTGAAATGATTGACTGAGAGATTGAATTCATCGAGGTTCAAATGATTAATGTCGATTTGTTGATTTCCTTGTACAGGCTTGTTTGTTTCATAGTGAAATTGTGAATTTATAATATCTAAATCCCGGAATTTTATGTGCATTCGTGGTTTGGTTGTATCTTTTCTTTTTAATGCGTCCACCAAAAATTTTATATTGATGTGGCCGGAAGTATCATTAAATAAATGGATATTGGCACTGTCCATTTCTACTTTTTTGAAAAATAATTTCCTGTTCTTTAAATCCAACTTTCTCAGGTAACCGGTTATTTTTTTTGATTTTATAAGTTCTTCTCCACGTTTGTCTTCAATATAAACATCGTTTAAAATGATTCTGTTGAATAAACTGTAATGGACAGATTCAATTTCAAAGTTGGCATTTAAACTGCCTGAAAATTTTTTTGTAACCACATCTACCAGATAATTTTGTACTCTTGGTACTTTTACTGTAAAATAGGCAGAAATTAGTAACAGAATAATTACCAATAAAAAACCCAGTAGTATTTTGATTATTTTTTTAATAATTTTGCTCACTTTAGTGGTTTCTCAACTATAACGCAAAGAAACAAAAAATAGTTTTAAAATAAATCATAAACTGTGCCATTCAATGAGTATTATTATTTTAGGAATAGAATCATCATGTGACGATACATCTGCAGCCATTACCAAGGATAATGTGATTTTATCAAATCTTATTTCCAATCAATCGGTTCATAAAAATTATGGTGGAGTCGTTCCGGAATTGGCTTCAAGAGCTCATCAGCAGAATATTGTTCCGGTCGTTGATCAGGCCATTACAGAAGCAGGTATTGAGAAGTCTGATATTGATGGCATTGCTTTTACCCAGGGTCCGGGATTGTTAGGTTCATTAATGGTTGGATCTTCATTTGCCAAGGCTTTTTCTTTGGCAAGAAACATTCCGTTAATTGGTGTAAACCATTTACAAGCTCATATTCTGGCTCATTTCATAA
>CAZWHH010000158.1:0-6147 GCA_964633615.1 uncultured Bacteroidales bacterium
AAGAACAATGTAACAGCCATTAAAAGAGTAAAGAGACTTATATGATCACCATAGAGTGGGATTTCCGGTATTTGAGCAATGGAATCGTAAGTGGATAGATCTTCAGCCCATAAGAAAGATTCTTGTCTTAATTCAAAAGAAGTAGGGAAAAACCTCACCATAGCAAGTAAGAAAGGGAATTGTAAGAGCAAGGGCAAACATCCACCCATGGGATTCGCTCCTGCTTTTTTATACAAGTCCATAGTGGCCCGTTGCTTCTTCATTGAATCTTCCTTCTTCGGGTATTTCTTGGATATTTCATCAATTTCCGGTTTCAGAACCCTCATTTTAGCCTGAGACATATAAGACCTGTAAGTAAGAGGAAACAGGGCCAGCTTAATGATAAGTGTCAACAGCAGAATGATAATTCCATAATTGGCAATAGAATTATCCAGCCAGTTAAAAATAGGAATTACAATAAATTGGTTAACCCAGCCAAAAAGAGTCCACCCAAGGGGGACCAATTCCTCAAAACCCTGATCAAAATCCTTAAGGGTTCTATAATGATTGGGTGTAAAATAAAAGCTTAAAGGAATTTCATATTCATAATCGCTTTCGTAGGGCATACCTATTTCAGCAGATAACTTTTTAAGGTATTGTTCTGAATCTTCTATTTTCTTATATTCGACTTCAGAATTTGTAAAATAGCTGTCAGCCACAAGTATAGATGAGAAGAACTGCTGTTTAAAAGCCACCCATTTTACTTTTGTGTTGATACTTTCAGATGCATCATCTTTGCCACGGGCTCTCAGGTCATCTACTTCATCCTGGTAATACTTGTAGCCGATCGTGGTATAGTCACTTTCATTTTTCCGTCCTTTTTCGAGATGATAAGTTTTAGCATTCCATTTAAAATCTAATACGCTGTAATTATGAGGAATCACTTCGTTCATTCCCACGAAACGAATGTTAAAATCCATTTTATAGGATTCCGGGGCCAGCCTGTATTCATATTCAATATATCGATTATTCCCTGCATTCAGGCGGAGGGTTACAACCTGTTCTGAACGTCTGGCAAAAAGAGAATCACGATCAACAGTAGGAACAAAATACATCTCATTTGTTGAAATAGCTCTGTTATCCGCGTAAAAATTAAACCCGAAAACATCTTCTTCTGAGCCAAACAGCACCAGTGGGTCATTCCTGTATGTGGTATATTCTTTTAATTCAACGGAATAAGGCCTTCCTCCTCTTGTCGATATTTTCACCTTTACCCGATCGTTCTCGAGGACTATCATTTTTTTGTCTCCACTTGCAGCAGAAGCAAAGGAACCAAAACGATTTTTATCGAGACTGTCAGTATCTGTACCCGTGGATTGGGTAGTAGCTGTCTGTTCCTCTCTCTCTTCTGTTTGTGTACCTGCAGAGGCTTCTTCCCGTGCCTCTTCTCTTTCCTTTTGTTGCTCTACTTGTTCTTGCCTCGCCCTCCTGAGAGAATCCTGTATTCTTTGTTGTTCTTGTATTTCTTCTTTTGAAGGTTTATTTACAATACCATAAATAATCAATATCAGAACAATAATAATCAGTCCTATAATTGAATTTCTATCCATTTCAAATGTATTTTATTCCATTCATATTTTTTAACAAGGCTCAAAGATAATCTTAAATGATAAGATTTTCAAAATTCTGAAAGAGGAAAGTTTATTATGAACAGATTTCCTTAACAAAAGCAACAAATAAAGGATGTGGATTCACTACCCTGCTGCTATATTCCGGATGAAACTGAACCCCAACAAACCACCGGTGATTTGGTATTTCAATAATTTCCACGAGCTCAGTATCCGGATTACACCCGGTAGCAATCATCCCGGCTTTCTCAAAATCTTCTATAAACTGATTATTAAACTCGTATCGATGACGATGACGTTCTTTAATTTCCTTCTTATTGTAAATTGAATATACCTTTGTTTTTTCTTTGAGAACACATGGATATGCACCCAATCTCATAGTTCCCCCCTTCTCAGAAATATTCTTTTGCTCCTCCATCAGATCAATAACAGGATAAGGAGTTCTTCTGTTGAATTCCGTTGAATCGGCATTTTTAAAACCCAAAACATTCCTGGCATATTCAATGACTGCACATTGCATTCCCAGACAAATTCCCAGGTAGGGAAGATTATTTTCCCTGGCATATTTTGCTGCCGAGATTTTTCCTTCTATACCCCTTTGTCCAAATCCAGGAGCAACAACCACTCCATCCAGCCCTCCCAAAATTTCAGCGACATTACTATCTGTAATTTCTTCAGAATGAATTGTTTCCAAATTAACCCTGCATTCATTCAATGCGCCAGCATGAATAAATGATTCCATAATTGACTTGTATGAATCAGGCAGTTCAATATATTTTCCCACCAGTCCTACAGAAATTTCTTTTTTGGGGTTGATAAGTTTCTTTACAAATTGTCGCCATTCCTGCAGTTTTGGCTCTTTCCCAACAGGCAGATTCAATTTTTTAATTGAAGTCAGATCCAGTTTCTCCTCTTTCATAAGGAGGGGAACTTCGTAGATTGTTTCAACATCCCTGGATTCAATAACAGAATCAAGATCCACATTACAAAACTGGGCCACCTTTTTACGGATTTCCAGATTCAATTCATGTTCTGTACGAAGCACCAAAACATCGGGTTGAACACCGTTTTCCAGTAAACCTTTAACGGAGTGCTGTGTTGGTTTTGTTTTTGATTCGCCGGAGGCAGCGAGATATGGCACAAGAGTAAGATGTATCACAATGCTGTTCGATGTTCCCAGTTCCCATTTTAACTGACGAACCGCTTCAATGTAGGGTAGAGATTCAATATCACCCACAGTTCCTCCTATTTCTGTTATCACCACATCATAATTATAGCGTTTGCCAAGCAATTTAATATTTCGCTTGATTTCATCTGTAATGTGTGGGATCACCTGTACTGTTTTCCCCAGGTAATCTCCACGTCTTTCTTTATTTATAACAGACTGGTAAATCTGTCCTGTGGTGACATTGTTATTTTGAGAAGTAAGGACATTGGTAAACCTTTCATAATGTCCCAGGTCCAGGTCGGTTTCCGTGCCATCTTCAGTTACATAGCATTCACCGTGTTCATAAGGATTTAAGGTTCCCGGATCAATATTAATATAAGGATCTAACTTTTGGATTGTCACGGAATATCCTCTTTCCAGTAATAATTTTCCTAGTGATGCTGAGATGATTCCTTTGCCTAAAGACGATGTAACTCCGCCGGTTACAAATATATATTTTGTTTTATTCTCCAAAATGTTGTATATTATTCAGTATCCAACTGATCAATAATTTTCACTTTTTCTTCAAGAAGCTCTATTTCATTTTTGGCATCTTCAATTTTTTCCTGAAAATCGTGAATCATAGTATTCGCTTCACTGGAATCAGAAGATATAAAGCCCAAATTATTTTCCCAGGTAATGATATTGGTTTCAAGTTTTTTAATTTTGTTTATAAACTTTTCGCGTTCCTGTCTCATCCTGCTTTCGGCCTTGGGTTTCTGAGTAATATTTTTAATTTTACTTCGGTATTTTAGCAATTCCTTCTGATTTTGATTTAGCCCCAACTTATCATATTGATTATAAATAGCTTCCCTATAATCTTGTTGAATTTTGTCTTTTTGTTTATAGGGAACATAACCAATATTCTCCCACTCTTCTTCAAACTTTTGCAGTTGCTTTAAATTTTCATCAGTATCATTAACAGGCTCAAAATCATTGATTCGATTAATCAGGTCTTTCTTTTGCTTCAGGTTTTCTTCAAAATCTTTATTTTTATGAGCACTTTGCTCTTTTTTACGCTGGAAAAAATGATCGCATGCATTTCGGAATCGTTGCCATACATCTTCTGAGTATTTCTTTGGGACAGGCCCTATTTCTTTCCATTCACGCTGCAGTTTGATCAGTTCTTTAGCTGTATTATCCCAGTCTGTACTGTCTTTCAGAGCTTCAGCCCGCTCAACAAATTCCTCTTTCTTTTTCAGATTGCTTTCCTGCCATTCTTTATGTTGTGTATAGAAAACACGCTTTTGAGCAAAGAAACGATCGCAGGCTTTTCTGAATCTTCTATAAATTTTATTGTTATATTTTTTTGGAGCAAACCCTATGGTTCTCCATTTTTTCTGAAGATCCAATACCTCCTGTGTATATTTTTTCCAATCCTTATGATTATCAATTTCCATTTCAGCAATCTCTTCTGCCTTTTTACACAGTTCTTCTTTGGCTTCAAGGTTTTCATTCTGCTTTTTTCGCAGTTCTTTAAAATACTCCTGATGCTTTTTGTTAATTTTTCGGGTAGCTTCCTTAAAACGCTGCCACAACTCTTCCTTCTGTTCGTTTGGCACGGGACCTATTTCTCTCCATTGATCGTGATATGATTGCAATGTTTTAAAAGCATTTACAATGTCTTTTTCTTCATCTAATTCTTCTGCTTTCTCACATAATTCAAGCTTAGCCTCTAGATTTTTCTTCAGATCAAGATCTCTTAACTCTTTATTAATTTTTACATAATCGTAAAATTTCTCTACATGGTGATGATAGGTGCCCCATAAATCTTTCACTTTGTTTTGGGGTACAGGCCCGATTTCTTTCCAGCGTTGCTGTAATTCTCTGAATTCTTTAAATGTCTGACCAAGAGACTCTTTTTTGTTTACCAGGTTCTTAAGTTCATCAATCACCTTATATTTCTTGTTCAGGTTATTCCTTTTTTCGTCTTCCAGATTTTTATTTTGCTGGGCTTTGCGCTCTTTATATTTCTTCAGGTAATCTTTCAGGTCTTGCTCCAGTTGATCCTTTTCGGGAGTAAATTCCTCCGGATCACCGCCTTGCTTAACAAATTCTTTCCTCTTTTCTTCATTATAGGCCTGATGTTTTTTATAAAAGGTGGCCTTAATAATATCAACTTCCTTTTTAATATTAAATATATCATCAGAATTAATTAATTCTTTTAATCTTTCTACCAGACCTTCCCGACTAAAAGTATTATAGTCAATATTTGGAACATAACTGTCATCCTGATTTTCATCATTATCATCTTCTTCTTCTTCTTCCTCTTCACCCTCTGTCAACTTTCCTTCTTCCTCTTCTCTATCCTCTTCTTCCCGAGCTGATTCATCTTCATCCTTTAAATTTTGACTGTTTTCTTGTTCAGGCTCATTCGTTTCATCTGCATTTGTTTGGGAATCAGCAAAACTTTCTGGTTCCTGTTTCTTTTCCTCCTCCTCTGTTTCTTCGTTTTTCTCTTCTGAAACTTCGGAATTCAGATTTTCTTCATTTGTAGTTACAGATTCAACATCATCAGTTTTTTGTTGATTCTGCCCAGAGTTCATTTTGTCTTCTTCGTTCGTATACATGTCGGCAAATTTTTTATCAGCTCCCTTTTGAGCTATCTATTAAATACATTTCAATTGCGAAAATAAACAAATTATTAAATCAAAGCCAAATTGTTTCTAAATTAAGTGTATAAATTCAGAAAGAATTTGGCAAAAAAAAATTAAAAAAGGATAAAAGATATTCCGGCTGTAGACTAAAAGCGGAATCCTAATGATACTATAAACTTATTAATATCAAACTGTGTATTTACGGGATCGTCAATTGGTTGTATCAAATAATCATTCGTTTGATAAAAAGAGTATTTGTAGGCCGCGTCAATAAAAAAGCTATTTTCACGGTATCCTATTCCGGCAGAATATATCTGTCGGTTTGTCTGGGATTCAACATCATTATTCCTATAGTTAGAATAAACCATTTGTGATTTGTCGTTTTGTGGCGCATCATAGAATGCATATCCCAATCGCATGTAAAAGCGGTCATATTTAAATTCACTTCCAACCCTTATATTATGGCCTTTCCCATAATTCGCACTGATAAAGTCATTGTCCTCTATCATGTTTGTTCCGTCTTCCAGCTTTAATCTGTTCATCGAATAATCAATATATTCATAGTCGGCCGAGACAATGGCAAAATTTCCTATCCTGAATGAAGCGCCGGTCAATAGACGGAAAGGAGTAGTTAGCTGATAATTATATTGATAAGTATCTGTTTCTGCAGGATAAGAATTTCCATCATCTGTATGGGTTGTCATACTATTATACCATTGATAACTCATGCTATTAA
>CAZWHH010000159.1:0-6119 GCA_964633615.1 uncultured Bacteroidales bacterium
TGAAATCTGTTCATGCAGATCTTGTCAGTTTAAGACTTTCTAAGGAACCTGAAGAGATAGAACTGATTCGTCATGCCATCCATGTCACCGGGGAGGCTTTTCTGAAAGCTGCCAAAAAAATTCAACCAGGATTGAATGAGAAGGAAATTGAAGCAATACTTACTTATGAATTTGCTGTTAATCATACGAACGGACATGCTTATGACCCGATAGTTGCATCGGGCCTGAATGCTTGTACTCTTCATTATATAAAGAACAATGCAAAAATGAAGAGTGGTGAGTTGTTGTTGATGGATTTCGGAGCAGAGTATAAAAATTATGCTTCGGATATTTCAAGAACCTTACCGGTTAACGGAACCTTTTCAACAAGACAACGGGAACTTTATCAGGCTGTGCTGGATGTGATGGATAAAGCCATTGAGGCGCTTATTCCCGGCAGAACTGTTGCCGAAGTAAATCGGCAGGCGACCGGGTGGCTTATTGAAAAACATATTGAACTGGGGCTTTACACAAAATTTGATTTGGAGGCCAGGGGTAAAGCACTGTGGAAAAGCTATTTTCCGCATGGCGTTTCTCATTTTATTGGACTTGATGTTCATGATTGTGGGACTAAGAACCAGAAACTTGAGCCAGGGATGATATTGAGCTGCGAACCAGGCCTTTATATACCTGAAGAAGAGACCGGGATACGAATTGAAGACGATATTCTGATTGGTCATGAGAAACCGGAAAATCTGTCTGCCGGTATACCGAAAACGAGGGGTGAAATTGAACAATTAATGCGCTGATCTATGCTTTCGAAGACAGAATGTATCATTTTACATAAAATAAAGTATTCCGAGAGCAGCCTGATTGTTCATGGATATACGAGGGAGCAGGGGAGAATCTCTTTTATTCTTCAGGGAATCAGAAAGAAAAATTCAAGAATGAAAGCCAATTTGTTTCAGCCTTTGTTTCTTCTGGATTTGGATATTGATCTGAAAAGCAAACGACAGTTGCAAAGAATAAGGGAGGCGAAAAACAGTTACCCTTTTCAATCTATTCCTTATGATTTTGCTACGCGATCGGTGGCTCTTTTTCTCGCCGAGTTCCTTTACAAAACTTTACAGGAGGAGGAGCCCAATCCCGATCTGTTCGATTTTATTGCTTCACATGTAAAACTGCTTGATATGAAAGGAGAGCGTGTTCCTAATTTTCATATCTATTTTTTGCTTCAACTGAGTAAATATCTCGGCTTCTTCCCCGAAGAAAACATTTATCATTTCCCATATTTTGATCTGGAAAGAGGAGTTTTTTCGTCTGAAAAACCAATGCATAAGCAATTTATCCGGGAACCCTATACAGGTTTAATGGCTCAATTTTTGAAATATTCTTCGAACCAGCATGAGAACCTTCACATTAATCGATCAGACCGGCAGTTTCTCCTGAAGAATATCATTAAATTTTACCAATTGCACTTTCAGACACCCCTTGAAATAAAATCGTTTGAAATTCTTAAAGAGACTTTTGGAGATTATTAATAACCTTAACTTTATTAGAACACCCAAATATTTTTGGTGAATGATCTATATTTATTGATTAAATTTATCAACAATGGGTCTTTTACCGTTTCTGAGGAAAAAAATATTTATACCTTTACACACCTTTTTAAAAATAGAATTATAAAAGAAAATGTTTAATAATAAACTGAAAGATACAACAAAAGATCTTTTTTCGATCCTTAGCGACAAGGCTAAAGAATATGGGGCCTTAAATCTTGTACAACCCCAAAGCAGTGAATGTCCGGATGAGTTAGCTGAAAAAGCAGCCAAATATATTTCAAAGGCATATAATCATTATGCCCCTCCTTATGGGGTATATGAGCTCCGTCGTGCTATTGCTGCCCGGATCACAAATGACTATGACCTATCGATCGATCCAATAAACGAAGTGACTATCACTGCCGGAGCCAATCAGGCTGTTTACACGGCTATCAGCACGTTGATCTCTGAAGATGATGAAGTGATTGTTTTTGAACCAGCCTACAAAAGCTATGTTCCCTCTATCCAAAACCTTGGAGGAAGGCCTATCTATGTACCCTTGAAACTGCCTGATTATCATATCGACTGGAGTGAGGTACAGAAAGTAATCAGCGCCAGGACAAAGATGATCATTATCAACAGTCCGCATAACCCCACCGGAACTATTTTGTCTGATGAGGACCTGATGCAGTTGAAGAAGATTGTGAACGGGACAAAGATTACTATATTGAGTGATGAAGTTTTTGAGCATTTGATCTTTGGAAATAATCAGCACCATAGTGTACTTAAGATACCTGAATTATATGAAAGAAGCATTGTGGTTTCTTCATTTGGAAAATTATTTAATATCCCCGGGTGGAAAATAGGGTATTGTATCGCACCGGAAAAATTGTCAAAAGAGATTCAAAAGACTCATACGTTTCAAATTAATTCTGTGAATACTCCTTTGCAATATGCTTTGTCTGAATTCATGGAAACAGGTATAGATACAGATGGAATCAGGAAAAAGTACGAAGGAAAAAGAAACCTTGTGCAGAAAGCCTTTGAAGACTCTCATTTTGAACTGGTAGAAACCAAAGGAACCTACTTTCAGTTAATCAAATATGATAAGATCAGCGACCAGAAAGACACAGAGTTTATTTCATGGTTAATGAGAGAGCATAAAATAGCTCTTTTTCCTCTTTCATTTTATTATCATGACTTTGTCGATAATAAAGTGGTGGGTTTTAATTTTGCTCACTCAGAAAAAGCCCTTGAAGAAGGAATTGATAAATTAATTTCACTTTAATAAGAAATAAGAATTTTCAAATAATAAGTTTTTTTGTCATAATAGCAATTGTTTGTTCGTTATGAATGCAGACAAGTGGAAATGAAGGGGAAAAATTAATATATTTGAAATTGTAGAAATAGAAAGATAGCCTTTATGCAACTCATAAATTCGTTGGTTAATTGGGTGAATGTCAAAAGAATGTATCAGATTGATATTTTTAAGCAGCATCCATGTGATATTCAACAAGAGCAACTTTTTAAACTATTGAACAAATCTAAAGAGACAGAATGGGGGAAGAAATATCATTACTCTTCCATAAAGTCTATAAAGGAATATCAGAATAGAGTTCCGGTTCAGACCTATGAAGATATTAAGCCATATATTGATCGATTATTCAAAGGGGAAAAAGATGTTTTGTATCCGGGAACGATTAAATGGTTTGCAAAGTCTTCAGGGACCACCAGTGAAAAGAGTAAATTTATTCCTGTAAGTAAGGAAGCACTGGAAGAATGCCATTTTCGTGGAGGTAAAGATGTTTTGGCGATTTATACTGCAAATTTCCCGGAAACAGGTGTGTTTTCTGGTAAAGGATTAACCCTTGGCGGGAGTCAGCAGATTAACAAGATTAATAATAAATCGTTTTATGGTGATTTGTCTGCCATACTAATAGATAATATGCCCTTTTGGGCTAATTTCATTAAATCACCCAGCCAGGATATTGCTTTATTATCTGAATGGGAAGAGAAGCTTGAGAAAATCACTAATGCAACCATTAAGGAGAATATTACCAACATCAACGGTGTTCCGTCATGGATGATGGTATTGTTGAAATATATTCTTAAGAAAACGGGAAAAAATAATATCCTCGAAATTTGGCCCAACATGGAATTGTTTAATCACGGAGGTGTAAGTTTTGAGCCGTACAGAGCACAATTCAAAAAATTGTTCCCTTCGGATCAGGTGAATTACATGGAGACCTATAATGCTTCAGAAGGATTTTTTGCCATACAGGATATTCCCGATAGTACGGAATTATTACTTATGCTTGACTATGGTATTTTTTATGAATTTATCCCGATGGATCAGCTGGAAGAAGAATTTCCCCGGGCATTGAGTATTGGAGAGGTGGAAAAAAACAAGAACTATGCGATGGTTATTTCAACAACCGGTGGCCTCTGGCGTTATAAAATAGGAGATACTGTCAAATTTACCAGTCTTTATCCACACAAGATAGAAATATCCGGAAGAACAAAGCATTTTATTAACGCGTTCGGAGAAGAAGTGATCATTGATAATGCAGAAAAAGCATTAAAAACAGCTTGTGACAAAACAGGTGCATTGATTAAGGAATATACTGCGGCTCCTGTTTACATGGATACTGAATCAAAAGGAAAGCACGAATGGTTGATAGAGTTCGAAAAAGAACCCAGCGACATAGAGTATTTTACAACGATGCTGGACAATGCTTTAAAGTCAGCGAATTCTGATTATGAAGCCAAAAGATATAAAAACATCACCCTGACTCTCCCCATTGTTCATAAAGGAAAACAGGGTCTTTTTTATCTATGGATGAAAAAGCGGGGAAAGTTAGGAGGACAAAATAAAGTTCCGAGATTATCCAATAACCGGAAATATATTGATGATTTGATTGAGCTAAATAACCAGATCTGATGGTCACACGGATAGCTATATTTTTCTTTATTTGTTCTTTGTCGGTTAATGCACAGGAAAATGATGGCTATACCTTAAAGAGAAAAATTCCTTTAGAAACCCAATCTTTTAAAATCGATTTGTTTGGGAATATCTATTTTACCAGGGGTAATACGCTTGTAAAATATAACCTTGAAAAGGACGAAAAGATTGAATATACCAACACCTTCCTGGGGGAAGTATCAAATTATGACGTTAGTAATCCATTGAAAATTCTTCTTTTCTATCAGGATTATAATCAGCTTGTATTTTTAGACAATCAATTATCAGAAATTCGTTCCCCGGTTAGAATTGATGATTTAGGAATATCTTATTCCACAGGTATTTGTACATCACATCAGGGAGGATTCTGGATTATAAATACCAGGGAAGCCAAACTGCAGCGATACGATGAAAATCTTACAAAACAGCAGGAAACAGGATTTCATGATTTTCTGACCAATAAAAAAGATGTTTTGCTGGTAGAAAAGAACAAGATGTTGTATTGTTATCTGTCAGGTCAGCTCTACTCCTTTGATATCTTTGGCAATCTGGACCGCCACTATCCTTTAAAAAATGTTAATAACATTCAGATAATCAACAAAAATATTTATTACTTTTACGAACATAGCTTGTATAGATACAACCTGGAAAATAATAAGGAGGAAAAGTTGACTCTTCCTTCCAGAGATGAGTGGAATTTTGTACAAATAGTAGAAAAGAATAAATACTATTTGCTGAAAGGACAAACACTTTATATTTTTCATAAAAAGAGTCATTTGTGAGACGCAACAGAAAGAAAAAGGACAAAAGTTTAAAGAGAGTACACCGGCAATCCATATTATTGAATAAGAAAGAGTTAAACGCGATTAATAATTACTGTCGTCGTTATAAAATAAAAAATCGTTCGAAGTTGTTGAGGGAAATGATCATCAGTTCTATTTTGGAAAAATTTGATGAAGATCATCCCTCTCTTTTTGAAGATCAACCAAATTTATTTGCCCCAACAAACAACAAACACTAAAAAATATAATTATGCATGTAGCAATAGCAGGAAATATAGGGTCCGGGAAAACAACGCTTGCTCGTTTACTGGCCAAACATTACGGATGGGAAGCTTATTATGAGAATGTGGATGAGAACCCTTATTTGAATGATTTTTATGAAGATATGCAACGTTGGTCTTTTAATCTGCAGATTTACTTTTTAAATAGCCGTTTTAATCAAATTATAAAAATTAAAAAATCGGGAAAAACGATCATTCAGGATAGAACCATTTATGAAGATGCCTATATTTTTGCCCCGAACCTGCATTCAATGGGTTTAATGTCGACACGTGATTTTGAAAATTATTTTACCTTATTCAACCTGATGACCTCTTTAGTTGATCCCCCGGATCTTCTGCTTTATCTGAAAGCAAGTGTTCCAACCCTTGTAAATCAAATACAAAAGAGAGGCAGAGAATATGAAAACAACATACGCCTGGAATATTTAAAAAAGTTAAATGAACGTTATCAGTCCTGGATTGATGCTTATAATTTGGGACCTTTGCTGGTTATTGATGTAGACAACACTAATTTTAGCGAGAAAAAGGAAGACCTGAGAAAGGTCATCGATAAAATTGATGCTGAAATACATGG
>CAZWHH010000160.1:0-6108 GCA_964633615.1 uncultured Bacteroidales bacterium
TTTGTTTCGGGAAATCCTTTTGTAATTGAAATAAAAAAGACGGGAATTGAAGTTGTTGCATAAGCCACTAAGCACAACACTGTATATACAAAATAGGCGAGATTTTAGTAAATTCAACAGTTGTAGCTCGCTTCAAATTCATCACGGTTTGATAAGTTTGAAGCCCGCAATCGCCCACTTTGCATATACTTGACCGTAAAAGCGTAAGAAACGCAGTCCATTTAATAAACACCCAAATATTTTTTACAGGAAAACATTTTGGGGCATGAAATTGTTTCAATATAAAACGTAGAGTTAAAAAATGCTTTTGCCTTTCAAACACACAATTTTACCCACACGGCTTACAAAAGAAGCTATTGTTGACAGGCTCTCCAAAGAAATTGATCCGGATGAAAAACCTGTTTACTGGGGGAAAAAGTTTTATAAATCCTTTACGGGTAAAATAAAGGGCGATCATTTTTTTATTCGCCCTGTGGTGCCTTATTGGAATATCTCCCCGCTTGAAATACGGGGAAAGATTGAAGATCGCTCAGGTGAATGGAACAATGTGATCGTGAAAATTACCTCTCCGTTGCTTAGAATTATTATTCCTTTGGTAGCTCTGGCCATTATACTATTCTTTTTTTCTTTTGCCCTGCAGGGACAAGTTATGTTTTTTCTTTCAACTGCATTAATTATCCTGCTTATTGCATACATTGCAGTGAATATTCCCTTTCAGATCCAGGCGAATAAAACACTTATCAAACTGAAGAGATTACTTAGAAAATGAAATAGGTTTCACCATTTTTATGATTAGAATCGAAAAAAACAATAATTAAAAAAGGTTGTTAGTTACTTTAAGACAGTTTAAAGATATTCACTTAACTTTTGATTCCTTAGATATTCCCTGAATTCCTCCGACATTTTACTGGTTACATTATTCATAATGCATTTATCAAACGGACAAACCGGCTTATTCATCGGGCAGGTGTTTATCTCAATTTTTCCTTCAATGGTTTCGTAAATCTCCAGAAAATTAATGTGGCCCGGATCTTTTTTCAGAACAAATCCCCCGGTAGGTCCACGCTGAGAGCTTAAATACCCCGATTTTGCAAGTCTTTGCATAACTTTGGCTACATGATGCTTCGAAGAATTGATCTCTTCTGCTATCTTAGTGACATTGATCCCTGTCTGAGCCCTTCCCACCAGGATCATCCCGTGCAAAGCTATTGATGCTGCCTCAGAAAGGGAAATAATTTGTGACATGGTTTCAGCAATTTTGGCATTTAAATACGCAAATATATGATTTTTGAATTGCTTTAAAATAATTTATCTTTGTTTTTTTAAAAAATATTTATTGGTATAATTGAATTGACATACCGGGAATGTATTATTTCATGAAACAGTTGTTTTTACTGTATTTTTGTTATAAATTACCACGAAACATTTAAACTAAATAAACTATACTATGCTAACAATTAAGGAAATTAGAAAACCTGAAGATTTTGGTGAAGAACTTACTAAGGAACAATTTATTGATTTCTTGTTTGAACATCTCGACCGTTTCGGTGATCCCAAACCTGATATCGAAAAGTCAATTGATTACGCCTTTAGTAATGCTGAAGGGAAAGGTGGTTTCTTACTGGCTGCTTATTTTGAAAAAAATCTTGTCGGTGCCTTGGTAATGAACGATACCGGCATGAGTGGCTATATACCTGAGAACATTCTTGTATATGTTGCTGTTGATGCAAAATACAGAGGGCAAGGGTTTGGCGCCCAGATTGTAAAAAAATCTTTTGAATTAGCAGAGGGTGACGTTAAATTGCATGTTGAATATGAAAATCCTGCCAAAAGACTTTATGAGCGGGTCGGAATGGTAACCAAATATGCAGAAATGCGTTACGAAAAGAAAAAGTAAACTTCACGATGTTCTTGTGGTCATGAATGCTACGGGAACATTAAATTTTAAATGTTAATTTTGGACCATGGCCGAACTTATAGTAAAAACCCAGAATATTATAAAAAATATTGAAAAACTGGATGCAACGCTTAAAAAACACAATAAACAATGGAGCCTGGTGAGCAAAGTTTTATCCGGCGATATCGAATTTCTAAAAAAAATACTTACAGATAACGTGGTGGAACGGTTACATTCTGTGGGTGATTCAAGGCTCTCCAGCTTACAGAGTATCAAAAAAGTAAATCCGGATATCGTAACTATTTACATCAAGCCACCGGCAAGTCAGTTGGCCAGAAGTATTGTAAAATGTGCCGATATTTCCGTCAATACATCGGCAGCAACGATTGAAGTATTAAACAAAGAAGCAAAAAAGCAAAAGAAAATCCATAAAGTAATTATTTTCCTTGAACTGGGTGAATTACGGGAAGGAGTGATGAGGGAAAATATTGTGGA
This sequence comes from uncultured Bacteroidales bacterium, assembly GCA_964633615.1. Taxonomy (GTDB): domain Bacteria; phylum Bacteroidota; class Bacteroidia; order Bacteroidales; family UBA12077; genus JAGXLC01. The sequence continues at coordinate 2,393 of CAZWHH010000160.1, forward strand.
TTTCTACAAGAAAGTCTTCAATTTAAGTAATATTGAAATCATTGGAATCGGTTCTAATTTGGGTTGCATGTATGGCATTGAACCCACTTATGATAAACTGGTTCAACTGGGGCTTTACAAACAGCTTTTGGAAGAGAAGTTTGAAAGGAAAATCCCATATGTTTCAGGAGGAAGTTCTATTACACTTCCCCTGCTGAATAAAAGACTGGTGCCAGGCCCGGTGAATCATTTCAGAATCGGGGAGGCAGCTTTTTTCGGAACAAGTCCCCTGGACGATAAACGTTTTGGAAACCTTTCTACTGATACCTTCACCTTTAGCGCCAACATAATAGAAATGAGTGAAAAACATAATGTTCCTGATGGTATTATGGGAGAAGGCAATATCGGGCATGTCGTGAAACGGGAGGAACAGGATGAAGGCAGCAAAAGCTACCGGGCAATTTGCGATTTCGGAATGCTCGATGTCGATGTGGACGACATCAACCCCAAAGATAAAAACGTGAAATTTTTAGGAACTACTTCGGATATGACAGTCTATGACGTGGGACAAAACCTCAATTCGAAGATGAAACAAAAATACAGGGTGGGAAACAGGTTGAATTTTAAACCCAACTACATGGCAGTAGCACGAAGCATGAACTCAAAATTTATTGACCTTAAGATTCAATAATACCCGTGGGACTGAATTATGGATTCTGTTGGTTTAAAAAGTTGCATGAATTTTACCCGGCAGATTTTTATTCGGGAGCACAGAAAATGAGTGTTTTAAAAATTTATGAGCCGCCATAAAAAAAAACAAAAATTCTTTTAAGAATATTTGCAAAAAAGATAAAAAGCTTTACTTTTGCATCACCAATTTTGAAAACGTTTATTTGATATTACGGTCCGTTCGTCTAGGGGTTAGGACGCCAGGTTTTCATCCTGGTAACAGGGGTTCGATTCCCCTACGGACTGCAATCTTTTTTAACATAAAATTTAATAGCAGATGCCAACGCACAAATCAGCAGCAAAGAGAGTTAGACAAAACGAGAAAAGAAAGGTGCATAATAAATATTATGCCAAGACCACACGAAATGCGATCAAGAATTTGAAAGAGACTAAGGATAAAAAAGAAGCTGAGCAAAATTTGCCTCAGGTTTTTGCAATGATTGATAAATTGGCAAAGAAAAATATTATTCACAGAAATAAAGCGGCCAATGTCAAATCAAAACTAACACACCACGTGAATAAATTAAGTTAACAGAAAAATTTAGATCACTATATTCTCAAAGCCTTTTGATTATTCAAAAAGGCTTTTTTTTTAAACTAAATTTTACAACCCCTCCGAGATTATTTCTGTTTTTCAATATAAGATCCCAACAAGCGAAAAAGGGTTTTAGGATGACTTTTACACCCAGTTGGAAAGACTCTGTGAAAACAAGATTAAAACCTAAATTTTGCAAATCATTTCCAAAATATTAAAAAACTCCCCGGTGCTTTTTTTGTTTATTTATCAATTTGAACAACGATCAATATTTGCTGTATAATAAGATAACATGATAAGAAAAACCGGAAATATTATCCTTGCTTTATTAGTGCTTTGCACTACAACCGGCATTGTTGTAAATCAGCATTATTCAGGAGGAGAATTGTTTTCTGCTTCTGCTTATACCGATCCGGTATCATGCTGCGACAGTGAGGAGGAGGAAAATACCAGCACTTGCCACGAAGAAAGCAAGGTATATAAAGTCAAAGATGTTTTCCGTGCTTCTTCTTCTTTGAATATTCATGCATATTTCATATTTACTATTCAGGCATTTGACATTATGGAGCTATTTAATATTACGGCTCCGGAAATGAAGAAAGCTTTTTACAGACTCAACCTAATCAAACCGAAAATTCCGGAGCCGGAATTTCTCCAGGTTTTTATTCTTTGATAGCAGTGTATCTTGCCTTAACTAAAAAGTCTGTTTTAACAGGCCTCTATAAATAAGAAAAGACTATAGGTTCATAAAAATCTATAAATACAAGTACAATGCTAAATAGAATTATTAAATATTTTTTAGAAAACAGGCTAATCACAGTCATTTTGCTGCTGCTTCTGATTGGTTGGGGAATTATTGTTTCTCCTTTTGAATGGAAATCGGATGTTTTACCAAATGATCCGGTTCCCGTGGATGCGATTCCCAACCTTGGCGAAAATCAGCAAATCATTTTTACCAAATGGATGGGTAAATCTCCTCAGGATATCGAAGATCAGATAACATATCCATTAACTACATCTTTACTTGGTATTCCCGGTGTTAAAACAATCCGAAGCTCCTCAATGTTCGGCTTTTCAAGTATTTATGTAATTTTTGAAGATGACGTAGATTTTTATTGGAGCCGAACAAGAATTTTAGAGAAGTTAAATTCTTTACCGCAGGATTTGCTGCCCGAAGGGGTTCAGCCTTCTCTGGGCCCCGACGCAACAGCTCTGGGGCAAATCTATTGGTATACCCTGGAAGGCCGGAATAAAGAAGGAAATCCTACAGGCGGATGGAATCTGGACGAGTTGCGTTCTATTCAGGATTATTACGTTAAATATTCCCTTTCTTCTGCTAAAGGAGTTTCTGAAGTAGCCTCAATCGGGGGTTATGTGAAAGAATACCAGATTAATGTAAAGCCCGCTGCCATGAAATCTTATGACGTATCACTCATGGATATCATGAAAAGTGTGAAGAATTCTAATCTGGATGTAGGAGCCCGGACCATGGAGATTAACCGGGTAGAATATCTGGTAAGGGGATTGGGTTATATTGAAAATCTGGAAGACCTTGAAAATACAGTCGTCAAGTCTTATGAGCACACACCTGTGAGGCTGCAGGATATTGCAAATATTACTTATGGCCCCGCGCCAAGACGTGGAATACTGGACAAAGGCGGAGCTGAAGCTGTTGGAGGGGTTGTCGTTGCCAGACATGGGGCAAATCCCATGCAGGTTATTGAAAATGTAAAGGATAAAATCAAAGAAGTCGAAGGTGGACTTCCTACAAAGGAGTTAGATGACGGAACCATCTCCCAGATAGAAATTGTTCCTTTTTATGACCGTACAGAGTTAATACAAGAAACAATAGGCACATTAGAAGAGGCATTAAGCCTTGAGATATTGATTACTATTATTGTGGTGCTCATCATGGTGTTGAATCTGAGAGCATCTGTGCTGATTTCCGGCGTGCTTCCTATTGCAGTACTCATGTCATTCATTGCCATGAAATACATGGACGTTACTGCAAATATTGTCGCTCTTTCAGGTATTGCAATTGCAATTGGTACGATGGTGGATATGGCGATTATATTGGTTGAAAACATCATCCGGCACCTGGACCGGGCATCGCCCGATGAGTCAAAGCTTAAAGTGATTTATGAGGGAACCACAGAGGTGGCCTCTGCAGTGGTAACGGCAGTGCTAACTACTATTATCAGTTTTATTCCGGTATTCACCATGCAGGGAGCTGAAGGAAAACTTTTTATCCCCCTTGCGTATACAAAAACTTTTGCATTGATTGCTGCTATTCTGGTATCAATTATAATTATACCCACACTGGCCTATATTTTCTTTTCCGTTAAAGTACACGCAAAAAAGATCAAACGTACGATACAGGGTGTAATTCTGGCCGGCGGTATTTTTATAGCAATCCAATATGTTGTATGGGCAGGTGTGGTAATTGCATTATTTGGTGCGGTTAATCTTGCAG
>CAZWHH010000161.1:0-6100 GCA_964633615.1 uncultured Bacteroidales bacterium
AGATTATAAAGTTTGTATATTTGAGATATGAGTGTAATTGATAAAAATATAGAAAAGATTAAGTCTTTGTGTAATAAACATAAAGTTTCTAAATTGTTTGTCTTTGGCTCAGTATTGACTGATAAATTCAAAAGGTCGAGCGATATTGATTTCGTCGTCGATTTTTCAGAAGTGGATATTTACAATTACGCCGATAATTATTTTGATTTAAAAAAATCACTCGAGAATTTACTCAATAGACAAGTTGACTTATTAGAGGAAAAAGCGATTAGAAATCCCTACCTAAAAAAGACTATTGATTCTACTAAAAAATTAATATATGGATAATGAGATTAAAACCTGGCTTTATGATATTTTGCAATCTATAAACGAGATTGAAAGTTATTATGAGGATAAGCCAAGGAAATTTGAGGAATATGTATCTGATATAAAGACTAAAAGAGCAATAGAGAGGGATTTAGAAATTATCGGCGAAGCTGTAAATAGGATATTAAAAAAGGATAAAGAATTCCAACTTCACAATGCCGAAAAAATTATAGGTACCCGTAACAAAATAATTCACGGATATGATAAAGTTTCGGATGATTTGGTATGGAGTATTGTGATAAACCATCTGCCGAAATTAAAAGAAGAGGTGAAAAGACTTCTGGATGAATAATGGACTTCCTGCAGCAGGCTATATGCACCACGCGGGTCGGATTCCGGTTTCTTTGGATGTCTTTTTTAGCAAAATTTCTATTGGGCGAACAAGGAAACGTCTTCGGAAATCCCAACACTTTGCATACAGCTATTCGTTGTACCCAATTTTGACCCGTCCCTGAAAAAAATAACAGAGTAAAGTCAAATTTTTTTTATCTTCACATAAAATAATACCAATAGCTATGAAAAAAGTACTATTATTCCTGTTAATAGGCTTCACCTCTACAGCAATGTATTCCCAGGAAGCCGAAGGCATCAGCCCATCCCACAGTGTGGTGATTATGGGCGATAACATGGATATCAATGCCTATGTAAAAGAGTATGTCGAAAACAAAATCGCCAAATGGCAGAAAAAGGGTGAGTTTGAAAAAACCGCTGATTATAAAAAACGGGTAACGGAAGAAAAACGACGCGCCAAAGCCGATGAATACGCTTCCGAGGCTCTTGATCACCTGGAAGACATATTCGCAAGAAGTATTAAGTGGAAACGGTTTGCGCTGGGAAAATATGATGCAGACAATGAATCCTTCTTATTAACCCACCCTGAACTGGGGGAAATAACACTGTCAGTACCCCTCTCTCTGGCGCCGGACTTTAAAAAACATTTTTCAAAATTGAATTTCAGTTCCCCGGATTTTGTGTATGCTGACAACCAGTTTAACCTTTCCGAATTAACCATAAAAGATCCTGTCAACGGTAAAAGCTTCCATTATGACAATGAGCAATCTGCGGCTTATGTTTCTCAAAACATTGATTACAATTTTGCAGAGCTTGAAGTCAACATTTCAGCAGAAGAAGAAAGCTACACAAATAACACAAATATTAAAGAGGGTAACCTAAATGTAGGCAGCGACCCGGTTGACACGGATATACCTGCCGGCAGTATTACCCGTGACAAAACGTTTGCACTGATTATTGGAAATGAAGATTATGCTGTTGAGCAAAAGGTTCCCTATGCAAAAAACGATGCCAGGGTATTTAAAAAATACTGCAATAAAACGCTGGGACTGCCTTCTGACAACATCCATCTGTTAACCAATGCCACCCTTGGACAGATGCAGGGAGAAGTAAACTGGCTGGCTGAAATTGCCAAAGCTTATAAAGGAGAAGCAGCCCTTATTTTCTACTATGCCGGTCACGGCATGCCCGATGAAGAAACCAAAGATGCCTTTTTATTGCCCATTGACGGCAGCAGTGAAATGCAACAGACTTCTTTAAAACTGGAAGATTTATACAAGCAACTGAATCAATACCCGGCAAAGCAGGTTACCGTATTTATGGATGCCTGCTTCAGCGGGGCCTCACGTAACGGTATGCTTGCCGATGGCCGTGGGGTAAAGATAAAACCCAAAGAAAATGCCGTAAAAGAGAACATGGTTGTATTTTCAGCCGCAAGCGGCAAACAGACTGCCTATCCTTACACAGATAAAGGGCATGGACTGTTTACTTATTATCTTTTGAAGAAACTGCAGGAAACCCGGGGGAATACTGATTTAGGGGAACTCTCAAATTATCTGAAACAGAGAGTGGAACAAAAATCGGTGGTGAAAAACAACAAACCACAGAATCCCAAAGTAAACGTAAGCAACAAGTTACAACATAACTGGAAAAACTTAAAAATTGCCTATTAACATGAGAATATTTTTGACCGCTATTCTATTGGCAGCTACAAGCATGCTTAATGGACAAGTAACCATTCAAAACGTTGATTTTATCCAAAAGGATGATAAAATTCAAATTACGTATGATATTCAGGGACAGGGCAAAGCCTTCCTTGATGTGTATTACAGTGTTAATGATGGGACTACATGGAAAGGCCCGGTAAAACATGTAAGTGGCGATTTGATGAACGTACGACCCGGAACAGGAAAACAAATTACATGGAATGTATTAAAGGAAAGGGACTGGCTAATAGCCGAAAATTTAAAAATAAAAATAAAGGGAAAAATAACTGGCGGTTCTCTCACCGATCCCCGTGACGGGCAAACTTACGAGTGGGTTCGTATAGGAAACCAGGTATGGATGGCCGAAAACTTAAATTATGATGCAGGCAACGGCTGCTGGTGTTACGATGACAACAGCCGCAACTGCAACCAATATGGGCGTCTATACAACTGGGAAACTGCCAAAAGGGTCTGTCCTGATGGCTGGCATTTGCCTTCTAAAAGGGAGTTTGAAACCTTGTTAAATCAATATGGCGGCGAAGGTGAACAAGCCTACACAGCACTTAAAAGTGGCGGCAGCAGTGGTTTTTCGGCCCTTTTTGGCGGCTACTTTTACGATGGGAGTTTCGGACACCTTGGTGATTCCGGGGGCTTTTGCTCTTCGTGGGAGACCCTTGGGGGAAACGCCTGGCACCTGTCCATCAACAACCTCAGCAAGAAAGCCACCATTAGCATCATCGGCAAAAGTTGGGGCCGTTCTGTCCGCTGCCTTCAGGATTAAATTGACTATTTGATTTACCCTGTTAAATAAGGCGTAGCCTTCCGCAAAATGGAATTAACAGGATGAATTTGACTATTTTATATTACCCCGCGTAACCGGGGTCCAATTTTTGCGAAAAAGGAGAGCAGAACCGAAATTGTTTGGGTTTTGCCGGGTGGAACAAAATTCGGTGGTAAAAAACAACAAACCACAGAATCCCAAAGTAAACGTAAGCAACAAGTTACAACATAACTGGAAAAACTTAAAAATTGCCTATTAAAATGAGAATATTGTTGACATTTATTCTATTGGTAACCACTAACATGCTTTATGGACAAGTTACCATACAAAACGTTGATTTTACCCAAAAGGGAGAGAAGATTTACATTTCTTATGATTTGCAGGGACAAGGGAAATACTGGCTTTCATTATATTACAGCATGAATAACGGTGCAAGCTGGGAAGGTCCTGTGGAAAGTATTCGTGAAGACCTTTCAGAAGTGAGACCCGGAACAGGAAAACAAATTACATGGAATGTATTGGAAGACAGGGACTGGCTAATAGCCGAAAATTTAAAAATAAAAATAAAAGAACAGCCTAATGAGGGCACTTTTACTGACTCCCGCGATGGCCAAACCTATAAGTGGATACGTATAGGAGACCAGGTGTGGATGGTCGAGAATTTGAATTACGATGCCGGCCATGGCTGCTGGTGTTACGATGACAACAGCCGCAACTGCGACCAGTATGGGCATTTGTACAACTGGGAAACCGCCAAAAGGGTGTGCCCCGACGGATGGCATTTGCCCTCGAAAAGTGAGTTTGAAACCTTGTTGGATAGATATGGTGGCAAAGGTGAACAGGCCTATAATGCACTTAAAAGAGGCGGAAGCAGTGGTATTTCGGTACTTTTGGGCGGCAGCCGTGGCAGCAATGGTAGGTTCTACTACCTTGGGGCGCGCGGGTCTTTTTGGTCTTCGTCGGGGTACACTAGTAAATGCGCATGGTACCTACGTATCCGCAGCTCCAGCAAGGTAGCCACCATGTACTACCGCGACGAGAGTGCTGGTCGTTCTGTCCGCTGCCTTCAGGATTAGTCCTGTGGAACACCCGTTAAAAAGTTTAATATCTTGTATTTTCACAGACTAAAGAATAGGATAATTTTTTTGCAGAAAAACTCATTATGATTACCTTAGAATAAGATGAATGTTCTTACCTAAGTTGAACGGTTTGAACAGCCTGTCCCGATTTTTATCGGGATAGTGGAAACCTTACAATTTCTTTGTCCCCGACACTTCGTGTACGGGGCAGGCAGTGAGCGAAAATCGCTCAATTTGGATCTTAATTAAAATTTGTCATAAATATAATGGTAAATCCAATACTTCTAAAAAACAATAAATTATGAGACAATTTCTTTTAAAAACCTTTCATCTCCTGTCTTTTCCATTAATCTTACTCATTACAACCGGACTGTTTTACAGTTGCGAAAAAGAGGAAGATATTGATAATGAGGAAGACGAACAGATTACTTGTCCCTCCACTGTCCAGGATTATGAAGGCAACACTTATCAGGTAGTCAAGATCGGCAAACAATGCTGGATGGCTGAAAACTTAAAAACGACTCATTATGCCGACGGATCGGCACTGCTGGAAATTACGGAAGATGTCAGCTGGAATGACTTAAACAGTAATGATAAAGGCTTTTATGATTATGACAATCAGTATGGTCCTCTTTATACATGGGCTGCTGCCATGAACGGTTCTTCGGCCGGCAATTCCAATCCGAGCGGAATTCAGGGTATATGCCCGGATGGGTGGCACCTTCCAAGCGACAATGAATGGGAGGAACTGGCCAAATTCATCAGTGAGGACAATGGCGGATATGATAAAAATGGGTTAGACTGGTACAATGTAGGGGGGCATTTAAAAGCCACAGAAGGATGGTACTCCGATGGAAATGGTACAGATGATTATGGATTTTCCGGCTTCCCGGGAGGAATTTATTCAAAATCAACAGCGAACACCAGTTACAGAGCTGGTTACTGGTGGACTTCCGCCAGGAACGATACCAGTATGGTGTGCAGAAATTTATGGAACTTTGGAGATGTCCTGTACAAAGCTAATGATATTCCGGAAGGAGAGGTTTATTGCTTTTCTGTACGCTGTATTAAAGACAACTAGGCATAAAAACTACATGAAAAGTATTCAGATTCAGATACGGGCGCTAAGTCCATATCTTTTTATTGTCTTTCTAAAACCTCATCTCTTTTGAAGGAAATTTTTCGACCTGTAAAGTCCAATTAATTTAAGTTAAAATATTTAACAATTCCTTTTGATTAATTTTGGTTGAACCACACAGAAAAAATAAAAGTTTTTTACATTGCTTTCTGTGTGGTTTTTATTGACTGGTAAATATCGAAAATCAAAACAAGAATTAATTCTGGTTAAGAGCCCCGGCTGTTATTTTAATGTTTATTTTTGTCTTACTTACAATAAGTGTCAGTTATCAATTAAAAACCTGGTAAACGATGAAAAAGAAGCAATGGTACGAAACCCTGTTTGAAAATTACGGGGAGAAATATGACAAAGAGGTCTTTACCCAGGGAACAATGGGAGAATGTGATTTCCTGGAAAAAGAACTGAATGCTGACAAAAATTTAAAAATACTGGATGTTGGCTGCGGAACCGGCAGGCACGCCATTGAACTCACCAAACGCGGGTATGATGTAACGGGGATTGATTTGTCAGAATCTCAGCTGGAAAGTGCCAGAAAAAAAGCGGCACAGCAGCACCTGGAAATAGACTTCCAGCAACAGGATGCGAGAGACCTGCCTTTTGAAGATGAATTTGATGTGGGCATTATGCTTTGCGAAGGGGGGTTCCCTTTAATGGAAACAGATGAAATGAATTTTGAGATCCTGAAAAACGTTACAAAATCTTTAAAAGAAAACGGAAAATTCATCTTTACAACACTCAA
>CAZWHH010000162.1:0-6072 GCA_964633615.1 uncultured Bacteroidales bacterium
AGCGTGCTATTAATATGGTTATTGATCAATATACAGAATAGAATAATTTATTGAGGCACCGGTTTACCAGTGCCTCTGTTTTTAAAAGCTACAGATATGTTTGGTTTATTTAAGAAAAAAAAGAAGAAACAATTACTCGATTATGATGGTAAACCGCTTAAAGTAGGAGATAAAGTAATGTCTCTGCGGTATGATCTTGGAAAATGTGTATTAACTGAAGGAGAAAGAGGCATTGAATATGAATCATTAGAAACAGGAAAAAGAGTGAGTTTTGCTTTTATGATCGATGCTCATACAGAAAATCAAAAGGTTAGAAAAATAGAAAATACTGAAGAATAGTTTTTTTGAACTAACCGGACGTAATCTTTTCTGAATTACAAATAATGCCGGTTAAAAAATATGATAGAATAATTAGTTCCGTTAAATTTGAAGAGAAATAAATCGGATTTCAATGATATTTTTTAGAGGCTTATATTCAGGCTATAACAATTTTCTTTATAAATTTCTTCAACAGAATTTAATCATTGAAGAAGGAGCTTCTGATTCAAATGATTCTGAAGACAATTCTGACCATGATAAAAACAGGGATGAGAATGATCTGAATGACTTTGACAGAGAATCACTTCTTGAAGAGTTTTTGGGCGAGGTAGAAGATAAGACTCCGGCGGGGAATACAGAGAGGAATTTGCCTGATTTGTTAAATCTCTCTCCCGATGATTATCCCCCAATGGATGTTTCAGAAGAACTTCAAAATAAAATCTCTCAATTACAATTGATTGCCGAAGGGATTGAAAGAAAAAAGGTTACCCTCGAAGCTCCGGAGTCAGAAATAAAGCAACAAGACTATAAGATTGACTATGTAAATTTGCTGAATCAGCCCCAATTAAATGCTGTTACAACCACCCAGGGACCTTTGCTTGTAATTGCCGGTGCAGGTAGCGGAAAAACGCGTGTGATTGTTTACCGCGTGAGTTATTTGCTTGAGAATAATATAGATCCACAAAAAATATTGTTGCTGACTTTCACACGCAAAGCTTCGCAGGAAATGTTATCCAGGGTTGAACAACTACTTAAAGATAAGAGAGCCGGTAAGGTAATGGGAGGAACTTTTCATTCCTTTGCAACTTTTGTCTTGAAGAAATATGCCGGATTGCTCAATATTTCAAATAATTTCACAATTATTGATACGCCCGACAGCGAGGATACCATTGATCTGATACGCACAGAACTTAAGTACAATCAAAAAGACAAGAAATTTCCCAAAAAGAAAAGACTTCAGAAGATTATTTCAGGGGCCCGGAACAGAAACATAACTATCCGGGAATTCGTGGAAAAATATTACACGGGCCTCATAGATTATATTCAGGATATCGAACTGATTTACAATGGGTACATGCGCTATAAAAAGCTTAGCAATCTTTTTGATTTTGATGATCTTATGGAATTTCTAAGGAATTCTCTTCGGGACAACCATCGTTTCAGGAAAAGACTGCAGGATGATTTTCGATACATTATGGTTGATGAGTTTCAGGATACCAATGTAGTGCAGAAAGAAATAGTCGATTACCTTGCTGAAAAACATCGCAACGTGATGGTGGTAGGGGATGATTCACAAAGCATCTACGCCTTCCGGGGTGCCAATTATGAAAATATACTTCGATTTCCGGAAAAATACCCTGAATGCAAAGTGATCAAGATAGAAAAAAATTACAGGAGCAACCAACCCATCCTTGATTTTACAAACGATATTATTGACAACTCAATCATCGGCTATAAAAAGAAACTCTATACCGATCATCCGCCCGTTAGTAACCTTCCTATTGTTAAACAATTTTATGACGAAGAAGAGGAAGCGGCCTTTATTGTCTCAAAAGTACTTGAGTTGAGAGAAAGAAATATACCGCTTGAAGATATGGCTGTCCTTAACCGTGCCGATTGGCATAACCGATACATCCAGGCTGAACTTAATAAACGGGATATTCCGTATGTGGTGATTGGGGGGTTGAAGTTTAATGAGAGAATGCACATTAAGGATATGATTGCATACCTTCGTGTGCTGATGAATCCATATGATTCTGTAGCCTGGCTGCGTATTTTAAAATGGTTGCCCGGAATAGGAAAAACAATTGCAGGCAGACTGGTTCAGAATATAAGAAGTCAGGGTGAACTCGATGTCCGGGGTCATCAGGGTAAAAAATATAGTGATGCACTGGTCCGCTTGAGAGAAATGCTCAAAAAAGCGGGTGATGAGTATCTTTTTGTTGCAGAAAAACTACAACTCATTAAAGCGTTTTACGAACCTCTGCTGAAAGAGAGAGACACAGATTTTCAGACAAGATTGCTTGACATTGATGTATTGATTGAACTGTCGAAAAAATACGAATCTATCGATAAATTTTTGGCGGATTTTGCCCTTGAACCCCCGGGAAGGAGTTTGTCGGGTGAATCTACTCCCCTTATTGATGAAGCTGAAGAGAAACCTCTGACTATTTCTACAGTACATTCTGCAAAAGGATTGGAATGGAATACCGTTTTTATTCCTCATGCCCTGGATGGATTGTTTCCATCAGTAAGGGCCAAAAATATTGAGGACATGGAAGAGGAGAGAAGACTTTTCTATGTAGCAGGCAGCCGTGCCAAACAAAGTTTATTCATCACTTTTCCTTCGGTTATTTATTCTTATGATGCTGTTTTTACCTATCCTACCCGTTTTTTGACCGAAATAGATAATCAGTTGTTTTCTTTCGAAGGATAATCCAGCCAAAGAGCAGATATTTTTGAAGTTATATGAAATTATATTTTGAATTCTCGAAATAATTTATATTTTTGAATAATAAACATTTCAAATTCAACGATTTTTCTTATGAACCAAAATGAAAAAAATGTAAAACGGTTAATTGAGATTCGAAATTTGGCTGTTGAATCTTCAGATGATACCATTACTGAAAAAGAAATTTTGGACCTTTCGAACGAAGCTATTCAGATTGCTGAAAATGCTGAAATTATTGACAAAAAGAAAGAGTCAGTTCTCAGGCAATTGCTGAATCATGAAATTAAATCATATAAAAAACTTATACAATCAGACATGACTATTGAAGCTAGAATTGATAACCTGATCTTTTTCTGTGTTTCGGTTACAACGCTTATTCATGGTAAACTGGATATTTAAATTGTTACGATGTTTTTATATTGCAAAACCTTTGAATACTTTTTTCAAAGGTTTTTTTTATCAGGAATTTGGGAAAGCCACTATAATTAATTATTTATCAAATTAACGAAACAAATTAGATTGAGCTACTCATTTTGATATAACTAATTTTAAATGGAATGAAAACGAAAAGTCTGAAAAGAGCTGTTATAATACTTCTTATTCTTGTTCCTTTGGGATTTATGACAAAATTTTACCAGGGACTTGGAGAGCAATGGGTCAACAACCATTTGGGTGGGGTTTTTTATGTTTCATTTCTTACTATCCTTTTGTATGTTCTTCTCAGTTTCTGGAAAAACCTTCCTGTTATTTATCCTGTTTTAGCAGCACTAATAATTACAACTATCCTGGAATTTATTCAATTATGGGAAACACCTGTTCTTGAAGCTACCCGAAGTACTTTTATAGGCCGCACTATTATTGGAAGTTCTTTTAATCCGGAGGATTTTATTTATTATGTGTTGGGTTCTGCCCTGGCTTATATACTTATTATCTGGTGCGAAAAGGATACTAAACAATAAAGGTACACTCTAAATTGTATGTTTCTTATTTCTTTTTCATCTTTTTTCTGACCTTTTTTTGTTCTTTGGTCATCTCTTTCAGGTTCTTTTTTATTTTGTTCATTTCCCTCGCTTTCTCCAGGATCTCTTCGTTTTGCCCTGAAAGGTTCTCTGTTTTTGAAATCAGATAATCCAGTGATTTTCTTTTTTCCCGGACAATATAAAAAACTAAGAATAAAATAAATGCTAAAGATAGTATGTGGAGAACATAATGAATAGAATTGGTTTTTTGTTGTTCTTTTTCATTCTTTCTAATCATTTTTGAAACTTGCGATTGGAAAGTTTGCAGACTGTCTATTCCTTCATTTTTTGCTATTACAATTTCTTTTTGTGTTTTCTCCAGGTTCTTACTGAGTTCTTCAAAATTTTTGTAATTCTTTATTTCTCTGTCATGAACTGCTTCAAGCTGATTAATTAAGTAGTTTACTCTTTGTTTAATATATTGCGTGTTTTCAAGTGTAAGACTGTCTGTATCATTCGCACTTACTGAATTAAAAAGAATGAGTAACGGGATTATGAAAACCACTAATCGTTGCATTGGGAAAATATTATGTTATTTTACAAAAGTAGGGAATAGTTACTAAAGAATAAACTCTGATTCTTATTATTTCACTCTTAGTTGAAAAACTGTTTTACTTGCTGTTCTGATTTTTTTGAGCAAATGGTCCTTCCATCGCGTTATCAAAAAAGCGTTGGGTAGGATAAGCGAATTCTATTTCAGGATATTTTTCAAACTCTATAAGAATATCTTCCCAAATTGCATTTTCTGTTCCCCGCCGCTTTCTGGGGTCGCTTAAGTATCGGATTGTAAGCAATACACCACTATCGCGAACAGAAGTATATATCTTCGGGGTAAGATACCTGTAGTGGATCATATATTTCTTACTGGCTTCAACAATACGTTTTTCTGCCGATTTGCTGACATGCTCAGCATGTTTTTGAGCAATTTTGTTTAGGATTCCTTTTCCTTTTTTCCAGTCGCTTTCAAATGTGAGGAGAATAGGTATTTCATGCCAAATATATTGAAAGCCTTTGCTGAAATTTGCCTGAGGTTCTGTAAATATCTTAGAATTTGGAATATGTATAATTCTTCCGGTACTCTGATCGGCATCTACCCAATTGCCAATTTCCATGATGGTAAACTGGAAGAAACGAATGTCAATAATATCTCCTTTGTTATCTCCAATTTGAATACGGTCTCCCAGGGTAAAAGGGCGCCTGGAGATAATAAACAACCAGCCCGCCATGTCACTCAACGGGTCTTTTAGAGCAATGGCCAAACCTGCAGAGAGTAACCCCAGAAAAGCTCCCATGCTAAGTAAATACCTGATCCATATTCCTGCAATGACAATTATCCCAATAAATGGAATGAGATATGATATGGCACTTTTCCAGGAATATCTGAGTTTTGTATCTTTTGTCTGAGTCCAAACCACCTTTAAAATAATGAACCGAATAAAACCTAAAATAAAGATGATGAAAAAGGTAAGGAATATTTTATTCTGAACAGAATAACTAAGCCCTGTATATTCTTTGAGTGCTTCTAGCATGTTTTCCGGCATAGTGTCTAATTTTATGGTAAACGATTTAAAGATAATAACTCCTTGCGAATAATGCAATGCAATGAATTGGTTTATCCGAACAGAGTTATTATATAACAAAAATTTGATTCTACAGTTTATTTTTTTAGTTTAGTCTGAATGATTCAGGTTAGATGATGATCTCTTTCACTTAAACAAGCCACTATGCTACACACATCCTACATTGAACTAAGTAAAAAAGCGCTGAATAACAATCTTCAGTTTTTAAAAAACAGATTAAGTTCAGGGGTTCGTTATTCTATGGTTATTAAAGGCGATGCCTATGGTCACGGGATTGAGAGTATCCTTCCTATGGTTGAGGAAACGGGAGTTACTCATTTTTCTGTATTTAGTGTGGATGAGGCCATGCGTGCCCTGAAGATTAAAAAAGATATCTGCGAGATTATGATTATGGGTTTTGTAGATGATGATTATCTTGAATGGACAATTGAGAATGAGGTTTCATTTTTTGTATTTACCATGGAAAGGCTACATGCTGTAACAAAAGCAGCGATAAAAACTTCAAAACCTGCTCGTATACATGTTGAACTGGAGACTGGTATGCACCGTACAGGTTTTTTGACTAATGAGCTCACTGAAGTTGCGGAGATTTTGACTAAAAACGACAAAACCATAATATTGGAAGGACTTTGTACCCATTTTGCCGGTGCTGAACATATGGCAAATTATGATCGTGTGCAGAAGCAGATAAAACGTTTTAAAA
>CAZWHH010000163.1:0-6060 GCA_964633615.1 uncultured Bacteroidales bacterium
GGTGCCTGCCCTGAATGCAACGGACTAGGGACAATAAACGATGTGGATATTGATCGCGTTATTCCCGAAAAAAAATTGAGTATAGGGGAGGGAGGTATAGATCCAATCGGGAAGTATAAGAACATTTTAACCTTCTGGCAGTTAGAGGCTATAGGAAAGAAATATAAATTTAACCTGGATACTCCTATCCGGAAAATACCTGATGAAGCTTTGAAGATTATACTTTATGGTTCTGAAGAAAAATTCCGGCTGCATTCAACTCCATTGGGGAAATCTTCCAATTATTTTTTAAAGTTCGATGGGATTGTGCATTACCTGTTGCATAGTCATAAAAGCAGCAACAAGAATGGTAGAAAATGGACTGATAAATATATTAAGAAAGTGACCTGTCCTGTTTGTAAAGGAACCAGATTAAAAAAGGAAGCCCTGTATTTTAAACTGGCAGATAAAAATATTGCCGATTTATCGGATATGGATATTGGAGAATTATACAGATGGTTTGAAAATATTGATGATAAGCTCTCTGAAAAACAATATGCTATTGCCAAAGAGCCGGTGAAAGAGATTCGCAACAGGCTGGGGTTTTTATTGGAAGTGGGACTGGAATACCTGACTTTATTCAG
This sequence comes from uncultured Bacteroidales bacterium, assembly GCA_964633615.1. GTDB lineage: Bacteria > Bacteroidota > Bacteroidia > Bacteroidales > UBA12077 > JAGXLC01. Next base: position 624 of record CAZWHH010000163.1, read on the forward strand.
GCCCTCAAAGAGTTTATCAGGAGGGGAAAGTCAACGGATCCGGCTGGCCACACAGATTGGTTCAAAACTGGTTAATGTGCTTTATATCCTTGATGAACCCAGCATTGGATTGCATCAGCGGGATAATGAACGACTCATCAATTCTCTTAAGAAACTGAGAGATAATGGCAATTCTATTATGGTGGTCGAACATGATAAAGGGATTATATTGTCGTCGGATCATATTATTGATATGGGCCCTATGGCTGGAAGACTTGGCGGCAAAATTGTGGCGCAGGGCACCCCCGCGCAGATTATGAAGGAGAAAACACTTACTGGCGAGTATTTAAACTATCGAAAAAAAATAGATATCCCCCCGAAAAGAAGGGATCAATTAAATGGGCATCTCATTTTGAATGAGGCTGCCGGGCATAATTTAAAAAATGTAACCGTAAAATTTCCCCTGGGTGAGTTTATTTGTATCACAGGTGTTTCAGGAAGTGGAAAATCTACGTTGATTAATGAAACATTATATCCTATTTTGAGTAAATATTTCTACCGGTCAATGAAAAACCCTTTACCTTATAAGTCTATCGAAGGACTGGAGCATCTTAATAAAGTTATTGAAGTGAATCAGGCGGCGTTGGGAAGAACGCCAAGGTCAAACCCTGCAACCTATACAGGAGTTTTTTCTGATATACGGAACCTATTTGCACAGGCACCTGAATCAAAAATCAGGGGATATAAACCAGGCAGATTTTCATTTAATGTGAAAGGAGGGAGGTGTGAAACATGTAAAGGAGCTGGAGTTGAAGTGATCGAGATGAATTTTCTTCCGGATGTTTATGTTCATTGTAAAGACTGTAATGGAAAGCGATATAACCGGGAAACCCTGGAGGTTAAATATAAAGGCAAAAATATCAGCGATGTGTTGGATATGACCATCAACCAGGCTGTGGAATTTTTTGATCATATTCCCTCTATTAATGATAAACTAAAAGTTATACAGGATGTCGGACTTGGATATATTACGCTCGGGCAACCTTCAACTACCTTGTCGGGGGGGGAGTCACAAAGGGTGAAATTAGCAGCTGAGTTATCAAAGAGAAGTACCGGGAAAACACTTTTTATACTGGATGAACCTACAACAGGGCTGCATTTTGAAGATGTGAGAGTTTTGTTGAATGTACTTAACTCGCTTGTAGACAAAGGAAATACTGTAATTGTGATAGAGCATAACCTTGAAGTGATCAAGGTGGCCGACCATATTATTGACCTGGGATGGGAAGGCGGAAGTAAAGGAGGGGAGATAATCGGAACCGGAACTCCGGAAGAAATTATTGAATCGAATAAAGGCTATACTGCTAAATATTTGCAGGGTGAATTATGATTGTTATCTTTATAGAAAATTAACCCATTTACAATGAGCAAGCATGAGGATAAGATAAGAAACGCATTTGACCCTAAAGATTGGAACGAGGTGCAAACAGCTGATACATGGTCGATTTTTAGAATCTTAGCGGAATTTGTACAGGGCTTTGAGAAACTTGGAAAAATCGGACCTTGTGTATCTATTTTTGGTTCAGCAAGAACAAAACCTGAAAATAAATATTTTAAACTGGCTGAAGAGATTGCTTATAAGCTGACCAGAAATGGATATGGAGTGATTACGGGAGGAGGCCCCGGTATTATGGAAGCAGGGAATATGGGAGCTAAAAAAGGCAATGGAAAATCTGTAGGACTGAATATTGATCTTCCTTTTGAGCAATCAGCCAACCTGTTTATTGATGCAGATAAATTAATAAACTTTGAGCATTTTTTTGTGAGAAAGGTTATGTTTGTAAAATATGCTCAGGGATTTATCGTTTTACCTGGTGGGTTTGGAACACTGGATGAACTGTTTGAAGCTATTACGCTTATTCAGACAGAAAAAATCGGGAAGTTCCCTATCATTTTAGCAGGCAAAAAATATTGGTCCGGGTTGGTACAATGGATTAAAGATATTGTACTCGAAGAAGGCAATATAAAAGAAAAGGACCTGGATTTATTTCACCTGGTGGATACTGCAGATGAGGCTGTGGAGGTGATTAATGAGTTTTATTCTAAATATTTACTCAGTCCGAACTTCTAAGGGTATGCAGGATCAAGTTTTTAACAACTCTGAGCATTTATTAACAATTGTTGATTTCTTATGTTGATATTTTGTTATTATTTCTTAAAATCCTTATATTTAGGCAGTGATAAAATAATTATTCGTTATGTACTATAAACTTGTGCTTCTCATAAATTTTTTAGGTGTGCTGCTGGCGAATTTTTTATTTCCGGGAGATGTTAATATTAATGTCAGTGCACCTGGAAGTATAGAAGCAGGGCAGGAGGTTGTTGTGGATATTACGGTGAACAAATCTGACCTTCATAGTTTTGCTCGTTTACAGCATGATTTACCCGGTGGAATTACTGCCGAGGCAATTGAAAGCGGAAATGCTGAATTTACTTTTGAAAATCAGAAAGCCAAATTTATTTGGTTAAAATTACCAGCCGAGGAGGTTATCAATGTTTCTTACAAATTAAAAGTGAACCAACGGCTAAAGGGTGATTTTAACCTGACAGGTTCTTTTGCGTATATTTCTGATAATGAGAGAAAAACAGTAGATATTTCTCAGATAGCTATGCATATTAATCCTTCTCCTTCGGTTGATCCTTCGATGATTGTTGATGTGGATCAATTCAAGCCAATGGCTAAACCTCCGGAAACAAAGGACAGGATGCGCCAGGTCCTCTGTGTCCGTCAAAAACCCTATCAGTCGGAAACAGGAGATGGTTATATCGTGAATCTTCTTATTAACAAAGGAGATAAAGAAAAATTTGCAAAAATACAGGAAACCATTCCCGAAGGCTTTAAAGCTGTTAGCCTTGATGAAAAAGAGGCTATTTTTACCTTTAAAAATCAAACAGCTAAATTTTTGTGGATGACACTTCCCCCGGAATCTTTTTTTACTGTATCCTATAAACTTGTTCCTGACGAACCGGGAAAAGAATTAACGCAAATTGAAGGTGATTTTTCTTATATTGAAGAGGAGAAAACAAGGAACATTAATATTGTTCAGCAAAACGTTGATTTAACCAATACAGAAAGAAGCCACCTGGTGCGTGTTATAAAAGAGGCTTCAATACCTGGCATTACCGCCAGGGAAGGAATTTTCACTGAGGCAAAAGAGGTGGAAGATACCAAATCATATTCCGATTTAAAGAAACATAAAGGCAAAGTGAGAATAGAGATTGCTGAAGAAGCGCAAAAAATTCTGGAACAAAACAGCCAGCTGACAAATAAACTTGAACCACAATCCGGGGTGTATTACAGGGTACAGATAGCTGCAGGTCACAGGCCGATTAATGTGGAGCGTTACTTTAATAAATATAATATTAATAAAGAGGTAAGAACAGAAATACATGACGGATGGAGAAAGTATTCTGTTGGTTCCTTTCCTGTTTATAAAGAGGCAAGAGATTATAGGGTGCAAATCTGGAACAGCACATCGATTGACGATGCTTTTGTTGCAGCCTATAACAGTGGCGAGAGAATCACAGTGCAGGAAGCTTTAATGATTACTAACCATAAATGGTATCGATAAGATTATGAGAAAATATTTGTTTCAGATCCTTGCTCTGATAAGTTTTGTCATACTTCCTTTTACAGGGTTTGCACAGGAGGAGGAAGACGAAGAACTCGGAGGTTACGGCGATTTGCTTTTTCAGGAAGTAGAGGTTGAAAATCCGGTTTATTATCCTGTTGTTAGTGTGGGAACTGGCATGTTTGATTATTTTGGTGAGTTTAGTAACGACATGGAAGGAGTTTCCAGTATGCCCATCAAAATAAATGCATACTCTTTTCTTGATGCACAACAGTATTTCAGAATTAATCTCTATGGAATGAAAGGGAGTTTAAATGGGAGTTTGCACGAGTTGAAAAATATTGACAAATATAATCAGATAACCAATTTTGAAACAGAGATTTTTTCTTTGGGATTGAATTTTGAATATGGCTTTGGACATTTATATAGTGATGTACCCAAATTCAGGCCTTTTATTGCACCGGGAATTGAGATGTTGATATTTACCCCACGATCAGATATTAAAGGAGAATTCGGGGAATATAACTGGGAAGATCAGATTGTTTTGCGGGATTATAATTATAACCTGAATATGCAATCTGCCAATGTGTTTGATCTTATAACTCACGGACAAAATTCCATAGCAGCTACTATTGATATAGGTTTTGATCTTGCTCTAAGCAGCCGGGTGTTTTTGAGGGTTGGAAATGGAATACATTATGCTTTCACGGATTTGTTAGATGGAATACCTTATAAAAATGGAGATGGAGAAGTGATTGGAAATGAGACCAATGACATCTTAAATTTTTCATACTTTACCATAGGGTGGGATCCTTTCTCAGAATCTGCTACAGAAATGCAGGAATTGCTTTTTGCAGAGGTAACCGGTGATTTCGACTATGTAGCTATCGCAGATGAAGACAGGGACGATGTGCTGGACCTGATTGACGAGTGTCCGGAGACTCCCAGAGGGGTGGCTGTTGATTCCGTTGGCTGTCCATTGGATGATGATAATGACAGAGTGCCTAACTATAAAGATAAAGAACCCAATAGCAGTAGAGGAGCTATTGTGAGTGAAGAGGGCGTTGAATTAAGCGAGGAAGAAATCATTAAAAATCTGAACTATAATTATAACGCGGTAGAACGGGATGATACCTATATGATACCCGTTTCACGGGGATGGAAAGCCAGCAAATATGCCGAGATGGAAGGCGATATTGAAATACCTGAAAAATTTAAGTCTATCGATCGGGATGGCGATGGTGAAATTGCTTACAAAGAGTTATTGCAGGCTATTGATGCCTATTTTAATGGAGAATCAGATTTTACTGCCAACGATATTTATGAATTGAATGATTACTTTTTTGCACAGTAGCATTAGATGATGGATATTAGATAGTACCTAAGTTGAGCGGTTTGAACGAAGTGAAAAAGCGCTTTACTTAGGTATAACCCCGATTTAGAAATTGTTGCATTTCACCGAACAGGTGAAGGGAAATGCTAACAATTTCTTTATCGTGAGCGAGAATCGCTCAATTTGGGTAGTATTTATTTCTGCTGGCTTTTTGTGTATCCCGGATAATGGATATCACGGAATGTAAAAAGCAAGCATTTGTTGTTGGTACGGATATTTATCTGCTATTGTTATAATGATTCATTCCTTAGATTGGGGAATCAGCAACAAAACAATTTATCAACAGAACAATAAAAAAACAGGTTTTTGTATCTCCTTTACAGCTTTTAGTTTATCGATATTTGTGCAGCCTTTCCATATCCCTTTTCATGTCTTTGCGCTTGATCTCTTCTCTTTTGTCGTATTTCTTTTTACCCTTTGCCAGGGCAATCTC
>CAZWHH010000164.1:0-6052 GCA_964633615.1 uncultured Bacteroidales bacterium
TTACCATTGGAACTTTTTCTTTTACAGACGACAAACCTGAATCATTCAATAAGGTAGACTGGAATATAAAGGACGACAAACCATTGTTTATTACCAGGTTAATTATCAATCCCAATTGGCTGAATAAAGAAAACGGCCAACTCATCATCAAACAAATTGAAGAATTCGCAAAACAACAAAATTATAATTCAATAAAATTAAATATAAAGAGTAATAATAAATTAATGAACAATTTTTACAAAGAAATTGGTTTTGATTTCAGAGGTGACCTGCTTTATCCTGAGCAACAAACTCCTTATTGCTTTTATGAAAAAGATTTATAATCATATCCTTATTCCCATAACAAGCACATCATCTATTTGCCAGTGATTTTCCTTGTATTTCTCAAAATTTTCATCTAAATATTCCCTTTGCTTTTTCATTGGCCACTGATGAATCTCAGCAAAATCTTTTTTTAATCTTTTTATGGTATATTTCTTCTTCATGCTTGTGTTAAACTGATCCGGGTAACCATCTGAAAGCAGATAGATCGTATCATTTTGCTGAATATCAACTTCATGGTTGGTAAATGGAATATGATCTTTAATAAAATTCCCTATAGGCATCCGGTCAGCTTTTAAAATTTCCATCTTTTCATTTCTGAATAGGTAAAGATGATTATAGGCCCCGGCAAATTGCATCTTCATATTTTCTTTATCGAAAATAACTAAAGACAGATCCATCCCATCATCCGTTTTTCCTCCTGATTGTGCCAGAGTTGACTTGACATATTCTCTCAATTGATCAAGAATAGAAGCTGCTATCAATGATTTGCTGCTATTGACAATCTGATTCAGAAAGGATATGCCCAGCATGCTCATGAAAGCACCCGGCACACCATGTCCTGTAGAGTCTGCCGCAACAACAACAAGTTTATTATCTTTTTCTGTCATCCAGTAAAAATCACCACTTACAACATCCCGTGGTTTAAAAAGAATAAAATGATCTTGTGTATATTGATCCAGAATATCATCTTTTGGTATAATGGCATTCTGTATTCTGCTGGCATATTGTATGCTACCATCAATATCTTCTTTTTGTTGCCTGACTCTCCTTTCAGCTTTCACTCTTTCAGTGATATCAGAACCATAGAGTTGGGTTACTTCGATATCCTTGATTCCCTTAATAATGATCCTGAATACTTTATCTTGTTTCTCTATATCGATTGTCTCAACCTGGTTGTTGTCAATAAACTCATTTATATCTAAATAATTTAATTCCTCAAACAATTCTTTAATTTGCATTCCTTCAATATTCTCTCTTCCAAGAGTTTTGTTTGCCACAGGATTAGCCTGAAGAATGATCCCCTTTCTATCGAATCGCAAAACAGGCTCCGGGTTCATTTGTGCAAACAAAGCCATTGCATGGGCCTCCTCCCGGGCCTTTTTCTTCTCTGTTACATCTTCTTTCACTGAAATATAGTTCTTTATTTCACCATCCGAATCTGTTATAGGTGTAATGGAAGCTTCTTCCCAATAGTGGGTCCCGTCCTTCCTGCGATTATAAAATTCACCCTTCCAAACTTTACCATTACTTATGGTTTCCCAAAGTGCTTTATAAGTTTCCTGAGAATGATAATTGGTTTTCAGAAATCTGGGGTTCTTTCCAATCACTTCCTCTTTGAGGTATCCGGATATTTTCTCAAAGGCTTTGTTGACAAACTCTATATTTCCATTGGTATCAGTAACCATTACTGAGTTTGAGGATTGCTGTATTGCCTTCGATAATTTTTCATTTTCATAATGAGTGTTTACAATCTCTGTTATATCGGAACCATATCCCTGCACTGATAAAAAATCCCGAATTCCTCTTAATTCAAACTTATACACTTGATTGTCCAGATATTGTACAAAGGATTCAACTTTCTCATTATAAATAATATTCTGTACTTTTTCCTTATCCAGCCAGGAGAATAGTTTATATATATTTACCTTCTCTACATATCCCTTTTGAAAAAGTTTTTCAGCTTTGGGATTAGATTCAATGATGTCTCCCATCAGGTTAAACCGAAATACAGGAGCCGGGTTCATTTTAGCAAATAAAGCCATGGAGTCGGCTTTCTTTTGTAAAGAGACCTTATCGGTAATATCAGTACCATAAAACTGGCAAAAATCATATTTAGAAATGCCCTTGATGATAAACCTGTAAAATTTATTATCCCAAACAAACTGATGCTTCTCAATTTTATCTTCCTGAATAATATGTTTCAAATCAACCTTTGAAATAGAGGGAATTATTTTCTGAATATGCTTATTAATAACATGATCACTCCCTGCCAACTCTTTCATCTGAATATTTGCATTGAGAATCTTTCCCTCTCCATCTACCCGAAAAACAGGCTCAGGATTCATCTCAGCAAATAATGCCATTGATTTATTAATATTGCCCATAAGTGTTAATTTATTGATTATGAATCTTTTTTACAAGATAATTGATCGTGAAAGCGGAACTCACAATTGCTTCAATAAAAGTCTTATCAAAATGGCTAATCGCATCTTCCTTATTAAAAACAATAAAAGAAATATTACTTTTATGATAATTAATAAAATTATCGATTTTTAAATCTATAAAATCAAGCACTCTTTTATCAAATTTATACTTACGCTCAAATTCATCCGGGTCCTCATAATTTCCTCTATAATCACTAACAAGTCTGCTCTCTCTTCTGGAATCCCAGATTGGGGCTTCCGAATCTTTTCCAATAACTATTTCTGTTGATTTAATAAGTTTATCATTTTGCAGCTTGTAAACGTTTCCGCTCAAATCACCCTTTTCATCTTTATCAGTTATAAATACACCCCTATAGCCTGACTCCAGAACAAACCGGGCCAACCTGTCATAGCTGTCCTGAAGTTTTACTTGTTCTGAAATATCAGTCATGCGTTGAGTCATAAAATTCCTTACCTTACTCAATTTGTATATTAAATTTTTCCGTAAGGTAATATCATCTAACCAGACAAGCACATTATTGCTATAACTTTCAGCTTTCAAATGGATGGCAAACCATTTATTAAACCGTCTAGAATACCATTCCTCTGTAGTCTGATGTTTTACAGAACATGTGTTAGCTATTAATTCCTTAATAGTCAGCACTTTTTGTTCTTCAAAAATATCAAAAAAAGTATTTATGTTATTTTTTAAAAACAAAGTTTTTGTATTTCCTTCATGGGCAATAATCTGACCTTTTGAATTCATAACAAAAGCCGGATTCTTTCTTTCTATAGGCAATTTAACCAATAAATTCATATCCCGGTTATTAAATTTTACAGAGGCCTTTGATATAGATTGCACGATTATTGGAACAAGGAAGGGTACCACAGATCCAAATATGAAGAGCCCCTGAAAATAATTAATAGTAATTCCTATAAAAAATGCCATGAGATAGTTTAATGGGCTTATGAATTCCCTCATTAAAAAACGAAAATAAATCAATAAAACCTTAACATTTTGTTCCATTATCAGCAATATTTTATTAATTACCTGAAATATTTATAATTGTAAACATCCTGTAATAAAAATTGTTTACCGCTAGAATATATAGCCTGAGCTGGATTGTTCATAAACGAACAAAATGAAGTCTGTGAATGTGGAATGGCTGGCTGGGAGGATCCAGGTAAGATCAAAAAAACTGAAAGAGGATATTAATAATTATCGAACCAGGACCGTTGCTTTTTATATTTAAGATCTTGTAAAATAGATGCATTTACGCGAATTTCAAAGAAATAGCTTTGCCTGTAACCCACAGGAATCCAATCAAAACTCATGGTCCAGCAATGTAAATCCCTTGTAATACCGATACTTGTAGCAACTAATTTATCTTCCTGAATATCATAATTCGCCGAAAAATCAAATTTCCATTTATCCGTAAGACTAAAGTTCCCGTTTAATTTAATAGATTGTCTGATATTGGCTTCAAATGATTGCTTTGAGTAATTGAAGTTATACCCAAATCTGAAACTCCAGGGAATATCAAAATAATTATAATAAGAAGCTTGTCCTGCTGATGATCTGCTGTTTCCTCCCGATCCATTCTTTGTCTTTCCTTGTTTCGATTCCCAGCGCATGTCCAGACTAATCCTGGCATTGGTCAAACGCCCCGGGGAACTGTTTTTCCTCCATTCAGAATTATTAATAACAGTTCCATTTTCATTAATGGCATAAGGATTAACAGTTCCAGCAAAACTCAAATTAATTTTGTTTTTAAATAATGTGGTTCTTCCCCTGATGCTTATCGGAGACCAATTCAATGAATCTGCGAAAAGATTGTAGTTGGTTGAAAAGCTCAAATTATCCAGGATTGAAACTTTTTGAATCTGTTTTGTTGTATCTTCAGGAGTCCTGACTTTCATTTCAAGATTGTTGCCCAGATTGAAGCTCACACTCCCACTTTGTCGCGGAGAAGAAGGTGGACTGTACAACTGGTTATCGTAATAAGAATATTCATAAGTCCGCCCCGTTGTTTTATCCTCGTAGCTGTCATAATAGTTATCAGTCATATACCCTACATCGGGCCTGTAGGAGAAATTAACCGAGGGTGACAGAACATGACGAATGGCCTGAACTTTAGCATTTTCATTTTTGAACTGAAAAATACCATAGACTTTTGGAGCAAAACCTAATCCAATAGAAGGTTCTAAAGAGTGTGCGTATTTGAATTGTTCAATAGTATCGGTAACAACAGTACTGTTTGTTTCATCCCATGATTTTTCTGTGTAACGTGGATAAAGAACACCCCGATAATTAACCCTGGGTGTGATATTAAAAAATTTCAATGTCTTAAAGTTCAAGCTCACTGGTATTCTGTGCTGAAAACCATTCTCAAAATCTTTAAACTGAGTATCAGTAAAAAGCAATGAATCTTTTGTACTTATTTTGTTTTCAAGATCTGCATTATAGCTCATTTGAATGTTTTCATACCACTTCATCTCACCAGAATTTTTATTCTGTGGGCGGAAAGGATAAATCCGACTCATATTAAGCGACATAGTAGGTAAGGTTAAATTGACGGCATTGGTTTTTGAATTCTGACTGTGCCGCAATTTGGCATTAAAACTAAATGGACTGGAGGGCCATACTTTCCTGTAACTTATACTTGATGATTTGGTATTGGTTGTATAGGTATCCATATTACGACTGTGGTTCCTGTCATAAGAAGACGAACTTATATTTACATTGGCATTAAAAGAACTATTTGGATTGGCTTTATTAGATTGAGAATGACTCCACCTAATGGCGTAATCTCTTGATACTGAATAATCAGGAGCCCCTTTGTCACCTAACACAAGTTTCTTAAAATCAGCACTTATATTACTGGTAAATTTGTATCTTTCCCGATACCTGTATACCATATGAGCTCCCCAGGTTCCTTTGGTATAAACCTCCCCCGTGAGCTGCAAGTCCATTTTGTCACTTATTCCAAAATAATATCCACCATTTCGCAGAAAGAAACCCCGGTTTTGTTCTTCACCATACGCAGGAATAATTACACCTGAAGCCTGCTTTTTCTGCACAGGAAAGAAACCAAAAGGAATTCCCACAGGCAAAGGAATATCGCCAATCACAAAATACGAAGGACCCGCGACAATTTTTTCTCCTGGAATAACTTTTCCTTTCGTAATAGCAATATAAAAATGAGGATGATCTTTATTGCAGGTAGTATATTTTCCATCCTTAAAATGAAATTCTTTATTTGAATGTTTCTTCGTCACGTTACTATGCAGATAACCCTCCTCTTCTTCCGTGATGACCTGGCGAATATAACCTTTCTTTGTCTCAAAGTTATAGCGTATAAAGCGGGCATCGTATGTTTTCTTTCCCTCCTTGAAAATTGGCTGGCCAACAACTTTTCCCGTTGAATCCTTCAAACCCTGGGCATAAACTATATTGCTATCCTGAATAAATTCAATATAATCTGCTGTTAACTCTATATTCTCATAAGTAACCCTGGCATTTTTATATAAATAAATCTTATTATCCTCTCTTGAAAGCACAATAGAATCTTTTGCTGAATAAT
>CAZWHH010000165.1:0-6030 GCA_964633615.1 uncultured Bacteroidales bacterium
ACCATGATGGGTCTTTTTATCCCTATGCTTCCTGCAGAAGAAGCAATCAGACTCGCTAATTCCAGCGCTTCTGCTCTTTGGTATATGCCGTTTTGATGTGCTATGGAAACAAAGGATGCCATCATCCGGGGTTTGTGTTCCTCGTAATAAGCAGCGAAAGTTTGAAGCCAGTTTTTTCCCATGGAACAATCTGCATCTGTAGTCAGGATAAGGTCCCCCCGCGATTTTTTTATTCCCTCTATAAGGGCAGCTTTTTTGCCGAACTGATTATTGTTTAGATGCAGAAGAAGGAGATTCTCGTTTTCCCCGTGAGTTATCTTTTTTTCAGAACCATCTTCAGAATGGTCGTTGATAAAAATTATTTCATATTGAACAGCCGGATAATTCTGTTTTTTTAATAAGTCCTCAATCTTTTTAATATTTTCTTTTTCATTTCTGAAAGGAACCAGTACCGATACAAAAAGATTCCCCGAAGGAACATTATAAGGTTTATATGGTTTTATTCTGTGCCATCCCCTTGCAAAAGAAAGCATTACAAAAGCGTACAAACAAATAGAAATTCCAATTAAGATCAACCCTGTGAACATAGCAGTTTTGTTTTTTGTTACAATGCCAGATTCAAATTAAAAGATAAGTGGGATAAAATTAATCTAAAATTAAGTTCAAACAGATATTTTAAAAAGATTAAAACTGAAAGTTAACTATAATTTATTCATATAAGGTAGGGTTTGCTGAAAAATACAAAATAAACTTATAATGAGTGCTATACATATATTTATTATTTGCAAAATGCAAGGTTTTTTGCTAATATTAGCTAATAACTTTGCATTTTTTAAAAAAATATTTTGTTAGCCTGTAGCACATCATCTACTTCGTTGGCTTCAGCTCGCAGTATTAATATACAGCTTCGCTTCGCCGCCTTGTATATGATGCACTACAGACTTTTTCAGCAAACCCTAAGGTAATCACATAATAAATGATATCCAGATGAGGTGAATATTTGTGCACCTAAAAATTAAATCTGTAAATTACAATAAAATTATTATGTTTTAATTACATTTGCATGTATATAAGAAAAGCTTGTTTCAAATCTTATGAATAAAATCAAATTAAATGTTCTGGGGATTTCTTACAGCCAAACGCAAACAGGTGCGTATGCCTTGGTATTGACGGAAGAAGAAGGGGAAAGAAGGATTCCTATCATTATCGGAGGTTTTGAAGCTCAATCTATCGCTATCCAACTGGAAGGCTTAAAGCCTCCAAGGCCATTAACTCACGATTTGTTTCATAATTTTGCAGTGACTTTCAACATTAATTTAAAAGAAGTTATTATTTATAAACTAGAAGAGGGAGTTTTCTACTCGAAATTGATCTGTAACAATGGCGACAGTGATGTTACCATTGATGCACGGACTTCTGACGCGATTGCGTTGGCCCTGAGGTTCAAAGCTCCGGTTTTTACTACCGAGGAAATATTGGCCAAATCGGGAATAGTTATTGATCTGGAACAGGAACAAGAAGAATCAGGGGAGAAAAAAGGAGAAGAAACAACAAAGAAAACAGGAAAGACTTCATCCCGGGAATATGAAAAGATGACAACTAAAGAGCTTGAAGACTTGCTGGACGAAGCTGTAAAGAATGAAGAATATGAAAAGGCTTCTGTGATAAGGGATGAGATTAACCGTCGTCAAAATGATTGATTTGAATCCCAATTATATATTTCATGAAAAGAATAATAGTAATTATCTCTGTGCTTCTTGTAAGTACAGGGTTTGTTGTTTCTAAGATAAATTCAGAAAGCGGAGAGAATGCAGCCCTCTCAACAACTATACAGGGAGATACCACCCAAACAGATACTGCTCAAACAGAGAGAAAGGGATATGCTGTTCCTCAGACTAAAGTCAATGACCAGGAGGAAGAAGTAGCTCCTGAAGATACCGCCGCTAAATCAAATATTTTGCTGTCATCTTCAAGAAAGCAAGATTTTTCCTTTCTCACTATCCTGAGAGGTTTGTTGGGAATGGCAGCATTGATTATAATAGCCTGGTTGTTCAGTGTGAACAGAAAGGGTATTAACTGGAGTGTGGTTGGAAAAGGATTGCTAATTCAGGTTGTCCTTGCTTTGTGTATTTTATACATCCCTGCCGTCGCTACTGTTTTTGATTTCGTAGGAAAAATATTTGTTAAGATACTTGATTTTACTAAGGCAGGAAGCGATTTCCTTTTCGGTCCATTAATGAATATTGACTCCATCGGATATATCTTTGCCTTTCAGATATTACCTACCATCATTTTCTTTTCTGCTTTAACAAGTGTTTTGTTCTATTTTGGTGTGATCCAGGTAGTGGTAAGAGGTTTGGCCTGGCTTATGATCAGGGCTATGCGTTTGTCAGGCATGGAAAGTTTATCTGTTGCAGGTAATATTTTCATTGGGCAAACCGAATCACCTCTGATGATTAAGGAGTATTTACCCAAAATGAATGATTCGGAGATGTTGCTGGTAATGATCGGAGGAATGGCGACAGTAGCAGGAGGTGTTTTGGCGGCATATATTGGATTTCTGGGAGGAGACGATCCGGTACAGCGTGTATTGTTTGCGAAACACCTTTTGACAGCTTCGGTTATGGCCGCCCCCGGAGCCGTTATCATTTCAAAGATTTTGCTTCCTCAAACCAAAGAAGTAAGTAAAAACCTGAAAGTTTCCATGGAAAAAGTGGGGTCTAATTTTCTGGATGCCCTGTCGAATGGTACTTTGCAGGGGCTTAAGCTGGCGGCTAATGTGGGTGCTATGTTACTGGTGTTTTTTGCTTTTATTGCTTTTGTCAATTATTTATTTATGAAAGCAGGATCTTTGACTAATATTAATGAAGGTATTGCGCAGATAACCAGCGGACAATATGAGAATTTATCTCTGGAGTTTATACTGGGCTATCTGTTTGCCCCGCTGATGTGGCTCATTGGAGTTTGTGGTGAAGACATCACCCTTGTGGGTCAATTGCTGGGTGAAAAATTGATTGCCAGTGAGTTTGTCGGGTATACCAGCCTGGCAGAGTTAAAAGCCACCGGAAGCTCTATGTATGGGAAGTTTACAGAGTATAAATCTATTATTATGGCGACTTACATGCTTTGTGGTTTTGCAAATTTTGCTTCTATAGGAATTCAGATAGGAGGAATAGGTGGCCTGGCGCCAAATAAACGTGAGTTTTTATCAAGAAACGGGATGCGTGCTTTGTTAGGCGGAACATTGGCATCCTTAATGTCGGCAACAATTATAGGAATGATTCTTGGATAGGAAACAAATAACACTTTTAAAAATAGTTTGTCATGAAGTATAAATTTTTATGGAATTTTATAACAGCCCTGATCCTAACTACTTCGGTAAACGCCCAGGGTATTCCAGACAATACACACGATTATCTTGTTACCTTGCATACCCGGTATGGCGATGTCAAATTAATTCTTTATGATGATACACCCATACACAAGATGAATTTTATAGACCTTGCAAAAGCCGGGGTGTATGATCATATTACTTTTCACCGTGTGATTAATCAATTTATGATCCAGACAGGAGATCCGTCAACCAGCAATCAACCGAAGGATTATGATCCCTCCATTATCAGTAAGACGATACCTGCCGAGATCCGCCCCCACCTTAAACATGTGAAAGGAGCTGTGGGAGCAGCCCGCAGAGGAGATGATGTGAATCCTATGAAGGAATCAAGCGGAACCCAGTTTTATATTGTACAAAATGAAAAAAGCGGGAATCATTTAGATGGTGAATATACCGTTTTTGGGAAAGTCATGAGCGGATTAAACGTGGTGGATAAAATTGCATCGGTGAAAACTGACAAAAAGAATAAACCGGTTAAAGATATACGGATGACTGTTGGTGTTCAAAAGGTAAAACGATCTGAGGTGGAGAAATTTTATAGTTTTGAATACTGAAATTAAAGTTGTTTTTGATCACTTTCCTGCTTAATAAGATTTCCGATTTTCCGACCTGTTTTTATTAATGCTTCAGGAGTCTGTTGAATCATTTTTTGTAAGTTAAAAGGCGGTGTAGCCAGGGTGAAAATTTTATCAAAGACCTCTGGTGCAAATATTTCGGCTTCCTTTTCCAATGATCCGGTTACAGCAATCACTTGTTTTTTATGTTTTTTTGCCAGCCGGGCTACCCCAAAAGGTGCTTTGCCATATTGAGTTTGGGCATCGATTTTTCCTTCTCCGGTAATGATCAGATCGGCCATTTCAAATTTATCTTCCAGGTTCAGAAAATCGGCCACAGTGCTAAAGCCGTTTTTTATTTGTGCATGGGTAAAAGTTAGCAAACTGGCAGGGAGTCCGCCTGCTGCACCTGTACCCGGGGTATTAACAAGAGATTCGTCTTTTTGTTTTGTAATAATCTGAGCAAAATGACAGAGGTTTTGCTCCAGTTGGTGGATGTCTTTTGGAGATGCCCCTTTTTGGGGACCGTAAACTGCTGCTGCCCCGTTTTGTCCTGTAAGGGGATTGTCTACGTCTGAAGCAATAAGGATATTAGTTTTCAGTAGTCTTTTGTCCAGTGCTGATGAATCGTATGAAGTAATTTGATTCAGATTTCCTCCGACCGGATAGATTGCGTCGCCTGATTTGTTAAGAAACCGGATTCCCAGGGCTGCTGCAACTCCGGCGCCACCATCTACCGTTGCACTTCCGCCTATTCCTAAAATTATGGTATTGCAACCCTGGTCAAGAACTGCCTTTATCAACTCGCCGGTACCATAAGTAGATGTGCGCAAGGGGTTGCGGTCTTTTTCTTTTAAAAGTTCCAGTCCCGAAGCTTTTGCCATTTCAATGAATCCTGTTTCTTTATCACCGGAAACACCAAAAACAGCGTCAATTTTTCGTCCCAGTGGGTCCGAAACGGTACAGTTTTTTATTTGTCCGTTTGTAGCGTCCACAAGAGCTTCAATAGTTCCTTCGCCCCCATCAGCCACCGGAATAATATTAATATCAAGAGATGGAATTTTTTCGAGCATTCCCTGTTTCAGGTATTTGCCTGCTTCTGTGGAAGATAAACTATGCTTAAAAGAATCGGAGGCAATAATTACCTTTTTCATTTGTAGAAAATTTGAATATTGGTTTTATATTCTGAGACTCATTCTTATAGAAGTCTCCATTTTTTGATACTGCATCCCATGTAACCCTCATGCTATATTCATTGCCTTTTGTCTGCAGGATGCAGATGAGGGTTTCATATGGATGTTAATAATTTTTCATTAGGGTTGCTTCACGAGTACATTGCTTATTACTGTTTTTTTAAGGTAAAAGCAAAAGAAGTACCTATTCCGGGAGTACTTCGGACATTGATGGTTTGGTTATGTGCCTCGATAATGTGTTTGACGATAGCCAGACCCAAACCGGTTCCCCCCTGTGCACGGGAGCGGCTTTTGTCTACACGGTAAAATCTTTCAAAAATTCGGGGAATGTCTTTTTGAGAAATGCCCAAGCCATCATCATTAATTTCTACCAGAATGTTTTCTCCCATGTCCATAAAAGAAACAGTTGTTTTGCCTCCTTCACGGCCATAATTAAGAGAATTTACGATAAGATTTGTAGCAAGCTGAAAAATCCGGTCTTTGTCTGCATGTACTTTTACAGGCTTGTCATATTTTGTATCAAATTGTAATTTAATGTGTCTTTCTTTGGCTTTGAGCTCTTGTGTTTCAAATACATCTTTAAAAAGATCTACCAGGTTGAAGTTTTCATAGTTTAGTTCCATCTCACCCGATTCCAGTTTGGAAATGGCTTCAAGATCTTCCACAATAGTGATCATTCTGTTGATGCTTTTTTCAGTTTTCTCAAGATATTTTTTGTTGATATTGGGGTCATCTATGGCACCTTCCAGAAGGGTAAGTACGTAACCCTGAATGTTGAAAATCGGTGTTTTTAATTCGTGTGATACGTTGCCCACATATTCTTTTCGGTATTTGGCCATTTGTTTTAACTGGGCGATTTCTTTGGTTTTATTTTTGGCCCAGTCTATCA
>CAZWHH010000166.1:0-6014 GCA_964633615.1 uncultured Bacteroidales bacterium
GATTACGTTTAAGTCTTTTAATTACGACTTGTTTGTAAAAGGATTAAAAGATGTACAAAAAGAGAATGAAACCTTGTTTGACAATGAGGAAGTAAAGCAGATTATAAATAGTTATTTTATGCAGTCCATGCAGGAACAAGGCAACAGACAAATGAAAAAATCTATGAATTTTTTAGAGGAAAATAGGAAAAAGGAAGGGATTAAAGAGACTGAAAGTGGACTGCAATATCAGGTTGTACAGAAAGGCAAAGGGGAAAAACCACAAGATGGAGATCAGGTTAAAGTACATTACACGGGTAAGACAATGGATGGTAAAGTGTTTGACAGCTCACGAGAACGGGGTGAGCCTATTACAGTATCGCTTAAAAATGTAATAGCCGGATGGAATGAAGGCCTTCAATTGATGAACAAAGGATCAAGGTATAAATTGTTTATTCCCCCTGAGTTAGGTTATGGGGAAAGAGGTGCAGGAAATGATATAGGGCCAAATGAAGTGCTTATTTTTGACATTGAATTAATAGATGTCAATCCTGAAAAGCCAGTTGAGGGAAAACAGCCGGAGTAAATTTAATAAGAAAAGCTCATTCCCATGATTAACCTTCTGCCGTATTGGGGGTTGTAAGCTATGTCTTTTGTGCCGTAAGCCCCGATACCGCCGTATCCTTCATTAAGGAGGTTTATCCCTTTCAGGTAAAAGTTTAGTATCCCGAATTCAGTAAAGTTTTTGTATTTTAAAGTCACATCTAATAAATAATAAGAATCTGACTTATTTTTTGGATTGTGATAGGAAGTCTTATAGTTGATGTCATTTTTATCTTTTGTAGTTGAATTTATTTGTCGCGCATACCAAGGGCCACAAATGGTGTTGTCAATACTTAACCATAAGTTCTTAACAGGTTCTGCATATATTTTTAGCTTGGACAAAACATCCGGAACTTTCCGGAAGTGATTAATTTTACTTCCATCAGGCAATACCTCGGAACCTTTAAAGTACGTGATTGAATAGTCTGATCCCAAGCTAATTGAGGGAATTATTTGATGGTAATTCATGTCGAATTGAAGACCATAGAGTATGCTTTCAGCATTCGGATCATTTGTGAAAATTTTGGCATAGTTGTTTATTGCCAGGGGGTAATTTACAGAATCCAGGAATTTTACCCCGGTATTGGTTATGAGTCCGTTAATCTCATTTCGGTAAGCCAGGAGCTGAATGTAAAAATCTTTTTTAATTAACTCTCTGACTCCCAATTCAATAGAATTTGATTTTTCTCGTTTAAGATCTTTGTTGGGCAATCCAATATAGTTAATTTCTTTGTTGCCTGTTGAATCATATTTAACATTAGCTATGCTGTTATATGTTTGGTAACCTGCCGGTACTTTGGCTCCCTCATTGTAGGTAAGCCTGATGGTTGTTTTGGGATTGAGATGGTAAAGAAAAGCAAAACGGTGATAGAAATCTTTTCCATATACACTGTGATAGTCCATTCGTCCCCCTATCGAAATTTTTAATTTTTTTGTTGAGTATACTCCATGAATAAATACCCCAGTATTTGAATATGTTAGTGGATTAAAACCGAAATTTCCCAGCACTGTATCCTGAAATGTTCCCTTTGGAGGAATTTCTATGTCAAAGGGTTTATAATATTTTGGGTCGAAAGATTTTGTAAGGTCATTCGTCTTGGGAAGTGCACTGGATAATCGAAAAGATGCTCCACCAGAAAACGATAAGTGTTCAGATGCGTTAAAACTAATTAATTCTTCTATGGAGATGTCATCTGATGCCTGATATTTGTATAATTTGTCATCATAAATTGTCATTCCAAAGGCTGAATTAATGTCTAACCGATAGCTAAGGTAACCCAGATGGCTTCTTAAACTGAATTTGTTTTTTTTAAAAAGATGTTTAATGGAAGCTCTGTTAATGGTTTCCCCCCAATATAAAGAGGGATCATCGTAAATATATAATGAGGGGTCTTGCCCTAAGGAACTGTTTGCCTTTCTATACATATGGTCATACGAGAGAGTAAAATTTTTTTTTCTGAACCTCACTCCAGTACTGAAGGTTTTGGATTTCAGGTTGTTTACCTCGATGTAGTTTCCATTTAAATCTTTTCCTGAAAAAAGTTGCCTGTTGGCTTCAACAATATTCATGTCTGTTTCCACCTTAAAAGAACCGTAAATATTAAGATGGGTATTTTCTCCCAAATAGTTGTGGCTAAAATAGTTACTACTTAAATAATTGATCCCTGTATTGGTTTCTATTCTTGACAGATCATATTCTTTTCCTACCGGGACAATATTAATTACACCCCCCATCGCGTTTGAACCATAAAGAGAAGAGGCTCCGCTGGATATAATCTCTATACGCTCTGCATTTTTAATGAATATCTGTTCGTCCAGGGGAATACCATCAGTTATAGAGGGTTCAAAAGGAATTCCGTCAATAAGTAATTTTGTGTGTCTGTTTCCTATCAAGCCTCTCAGAAGAAACATTTCGCCATGTATTGCACTCCCTGGCTGAGACACTTTGATGCCGGGAATATCCTTCAATACATCTACCAGAGAATGATAATTATTCCTTAAAATTTTATTTCGGTTAATCACTTTAATGGTGACAGGAAGGTTTTTTACAGAATCTTCATAACGATATCCCGGGGTTACCTTTTGATTCATCAACTCTTCTATATCCATTTGTAAAAATTTTTTTATCTGATCATCCGAAAAGGTATGCTTTTCTTGTGAGCGAATGGTATCCTCTTGCTGAAAGCCCAATATCAAAGGAATATGTAGGTAAATACAAATAAAGGTTAGAATAAATCTTCTGAGTAATGTAGCAAGCATACTTTAAGAATATTAACAGGCTTTAAGATATAAAATAACTGACAATAGCGCAAATAGAGAACTATGTTCCTTTTTATGCAGTGTTGCTTAAAGTGTTGTTAATAAGTTTTTTAATCGAGATAGGATAATATTTTTTTCTTTAATTCAAAGAAATGTTTGTTGTCAATCGATTTCTCTTCCGGTGTAAGAGGGTTTTTTAATATATTTTTAATAGATACCGGAGGATGGCTAAAAATAAATATATCTTTTCCTAGTATTAAAGCTTCGTCAACGTCATGAGTCACAAACAAAACAGTTCTGTTATCGTTTTTCCATATTTTCAGAAATGTTTTCATAAGGCTTAGTTTTAGCTTTGGATCAATGGTTTGAAGGGGTTCATCCATTAAGATAATATCTGACGGGTAAATAAATGCCCTTGCGATGGAGACCCGTTGTTTCATTCCGCCACTAAGCTGGTTGGGATAGTGATTTATAAAATCTGAAAGACCTACCATTTTCAGATACAATAAAATTTTCTCATCGGATTCTTTTTTATCCTGTTCTGGCAAAACAAAACGGATATTCTCCCTTACAGTTTTCCATGGAAGCAGGCGCGGATCCTGAAAAATGTAACTGATGATTTTACCGGAGAGACCATTGATGATGCCTGAATTTGTATTGGTTAAACCCGACAGAATATTTAAGAGGGTAGTTTTTCCGCAACCTGAGGGGCCCAGGATGCAACTAATTTGATTTTCCTGGAGTGTTATTGAAAAATCTCTGAAAATCTGTTGATCGTTATAGTTCTTATATAAATTGACAATTTGTATACTCATTTAAGTTTTTATTTTAAGTTTGTTTCCATGTGATGCTCTGCTTCTCAATAAACCGAATAAGCAAATCAAAAAAGTAGCTTATGATTATGGCCAATACAGTCCAGGCAATTAACCGGTCGGTTAATAAATAGGTTTGAGCGTTTTGCATCAGGGTTCCAATGCCATAGGTGGGTTGACTTAAAACTTCTCCTATAATAATGGCTCTCCAGCCAAATCCCATAGCGCTCGATGTACCACTGAAAATATAGGGCATGATCGCGGGAATGTAAATATGCCTTATGATGTTTTTATTTCTTATTCGATATACCTGTGCCATTTGAATCAGGTGGTGATCCACATTTCTGATACCATCTATTATATTTGTACAGATAAAAGGGAACATCGTTAATAAGGCAATAAATACAGGAACCTGATTTACGTTAAACCAAATGAGTGCAAGAAGAATGAGTGAAATTACAGGCGTTGAACGGATGGTAACCAAAAGAGGTTGCAGGAAAGCTCTGAATTTTTCCTGAATGCCTGCAAAAATACCCAAAGACAAAGCCAGTATAAACGAAATGAAAAAACCCAGCAGTCCACGCAAAATGGTTGATCCAATGGTATTGAAAAATTCAGGTTCGGTGGTAAGTTGGATGAGACTGAAAAATGTTTTCTCCGGCGAGGGTAAAATAAACTCTGAAGAGACCATTAGCGAACCTGCCTTCCATAATATAATCAGGAAGACTACCGAAATAAAAGTGTATGTTTTATTTTTTGTAAATAAATTTTTCATCTGGTAATTTTCCTCCAACGATGTTTGGGTTCATTTGATAAAAAGTATTAAGATATTCATTTATGAGCGGTTTAATATCTTCTGCATACTCAAATCTTATGTTGCAACGGGGAATGGAATTTTTTGCAATTCCCTTGTTGTTCAGAATCTTATATTTTGTAATGAGCTGAGCCCCTTTTTCGTGATTCTCGTTAATCCACTGACAGGATTGCTGATATTTACTTAAAAAGAGACTTACTATTTCCGGATTTTGGATGGCAAAATTTTTATTTACCAATAGCGCTGTCTGGGGAATTTCCAGGTCAGTGACTTTTTTCCATTCGCTGTTCAAACTCATGATGGATTTTACATTAGAATTTTTATGCATTACCATACTGACAAGGGGTTCAGAAATCACACCCATCTTAGCCTTTTCTGATGCGACCGCGTTGGCAAGTTCAATATGAGTTGGGAAAGAATAGTCCAATTGAATATCCGTACCGGGTTTGAGCCCATGTTCTTTTAGTAAATACCGAAACATCACGTCGGGTGTCATGCCTTTTGCCATCAGGTGGATTCTTTTGTTTTTCAGGTCTTCCCAATTACTGATTTCTGAATGGCTGCCAAACAAATAGAGTGTTCCCCAGACTGGTACAGCCGCAAGCTGGTACCCGGGTTTTTTGTTATGGATGATTGCTGCTAAATTGGTGGGGACAATTGCAAAATCTGCTTTTTTTTGAAAGATCAGGGACCTGATCTGTAGCGGCTCATTTTTTATCTTGAAATGAACTTCTTTGCCTTTTAATGTGTGAGTTTCATCGATCATCTGAACCATGCTTATAGCAGAGGGGCCTTTGAGCGTGTAAACATCGACTGAATCGGTTTTCTCCTGTGATTTATTGCATGAGGTAAACTGAATGCAGAAGAATAATACGAGTAAAATCAAAGAAATAGTCCTTTTCATGGAAAATAAATTTTTATGGTTTGGATCAAAACCTTAATTCTCAAAGATAATAAACTTAATTGAGTTGATAATAATACGTTTTTCAACTCGTTTTTTTTGATAAAAATTTTGGGTTTACAATTAGGTTATATGTGTGAATATATTTCAAACTTTATTTATCTTTGAGCTGCATTTGTATTAGTTTAAAACATTAAAAAAATAAATATTTTATGAAACGGATAATAGTGACAGTTGCAATTTTATTAGTTTTTAGTTTTCAGGGTTTTACTCAGGATTATGGTACCGCTATCGGAGTAAGAGGTACTTATGTATCTGGTCTGACAATAAAACATTTTTTTGATGAAACCAAGGCTGGAGAAGGAATTCTTGCTTTTGGACGTTGGGGTTTTAATGTAACCGGCTTGTATGAATTTCATGCCCCTGCCTTTGATGCAGAAAGATTAAAATGGTATTACGGAGGCGGAGCTCATTTGGGTCAGTGGAACGATGATTACCCTTCTTTAGTTAATGAAGGAGCTAATTTTGTGATGGGAATAGATGGAATTCTTGGACTGGAGTATAAGATCAAAGAAATACCAATCACGTTGAGTGCTGACTGGAAGCCTACTTTTAACTTAACAGGCTATCCGGGTTTCTGGGGTTA
>CAZWHH010000167.1:0-5963 GCA_964633615.1 uncultured Bacteroidales bacterium
CCAAAATCATTATACTTTACCTTCTGCATAAATGTGTTGATGGGCAGGATATTGATCTCCAGGTCCTCTTCAAGGTTTTCTTTCAGATGATAGTAAATATGATGTATCATGATGGCTTTTAACCTGTCATCAGAATCTTTATTATGCACTTCGACAGAATTAAAAAAAGGCTCCAGATTTTGCAGGTCTTCCCTGAATTCTGTAGTTAGATTCAAATCATAGTTCAGCAGTGTAAACTGTTTGTTGACAATATTCTGCCCGTATAAAGCAACCGCCAGAAATACACTCAACAAGGTTAAAATTATATATTTTTTCATAATCGAAATGTTTTTTCTTTATACAAAAATACAAAATCCAGACCAAAATTAACAATAAATGAATCATATAGTATAAGCAATCATTTCATGGAATTCACGATTCTTTTCTTCCAGAGAAAAAACTATTTTTGTACCCTGTTTTAAATGCTTGTATGGCCACAACAATTACCTATAAAAGAATATGGCAGATTGCCTATCCGATTATCCTGGGAAGCATTATCCAGAATATAATCCGTGTAACCGATACTGCATTCCTTGGTCATGTTGGAGAAATAGAACTTGGAGCCGCTGCAGTAGGTAGTGTTTTTTATATGACATTCATGATGCTGGGAATTGGTTTCAGTGTGGGTACCCAAATCATTGTTGCCAGAAGATACGGAGAGCAAAGGTACTTTGAGATAGGAAAAACAACAGAACATTCATTTTTTTTTCTGGCGGCTTTTTCAATTTTTGTGATTACAGGGATTGAGATTTTTCTACCGAAATTATTGCCTTTTTTAATTCATTCCGATAATATACTTCGCGAGAGTGCTGACTTTTTAGAAATCCGTTTTATTGGTTTATTCTTTGCTTTCACAAATTTTGCTTTCCGGGGTTTTTATATCGGCATCACCCGCACCAGGGTAATCACCTTAACCACAGCAGTAATGGCTGTTGTGAATATTGTTTTTGATTACCTCTTGATCTTTGGAAAGGCAGGATTTCCGGTAATGGGAATCAAAGGAGCTGCATGGGCTTCTGTTATTTCGGAACTTTCAGCCACTCTGGCTTTTATTCTTTATACAGTCAGGTTTACTCCCTATAAAAAATACCAATTATTTGCCTTCCGAAAATTTTCCCGGGAAACATTCTCCAGTGTGCTAAACATCTCACTTCCCGTTATGATGCAGAATTTCTTTTCCTTTGCCGGATGGTTATTCTTTTTCCTGTTTGTTGAAAAAATGGGAGAACACTCCCTGGCCATTTCAAATATTATAAGAAGTATTTATGTAATTATGCTGGTTCCCATTCTGGGTTTTTCATTCACGACGAATTCCCTTGTAAGCTATGTCTTAGGAAGGAAACAGAGCTACCTGGTTAAAGAGGTAGTTTTCAAGACACTCAAACTATGTTTTTTGAGTGTCGCTGTTATGGTTGCATTAAACCTGATTTTTTCCAGGGCACTTTTGTCTGTTTTTAGTGACAACCGGGCACTTATTAATGACAGTGCACCTGTATTATATGTCATTAGCGGGGCCGCGTTTTTTATAGGTGCAGGCTTTATATTGTTTAATGCAGTATCCGGAACCGGTCACACTAAATTTGCATTTCGTGCTGAAGCGTCAATTTTTGTTGTATATGTAGCATTGACCTATTTATTAACGATAATCCTCAAAAAGTCAATTTCATTCGTCTGGGCGGTAGAATTTTTATATGGAGCCCTGTTGATACTTGTTTCTGTTTTATTTTTTAAATATTATAAATGGACCCAAAAAAATGTATGAGAATCAATACAGGTTGACTTAATAATTTTATATTTTTATCGTATCCAAAAAGAAACCAGTTTATGACAAAACCAAAACAGACACATCAGCCCACCGTAACCAGCGAAGATCTAAATAAGGATAACGATATTGTATTGCAGGACATTGAAAAATTACAGAAGAGTCATAAAAAGCTAAAAAAATCATTAAAAAAAGTCAGGAAAAAGATCGGGGAAATCAGAGGAAAAATTTAAATTATTTTTTCGAGCTCTTCAAGGGAACAGGTAAAAAATAAATTAAAGTTTATCGGTAATCACGCGGGTATTCATAAAAATTTTTTTTACCAAATAATCCTTTACAATTTCAAGACTCCCATAACTGCTTTCCGCTTTTACCGGGTGATCTTTTCGGTATTTTTTAATAATTTCATAGGAAATCACTCTGTTATACCATTCATAGAGATAAGAAGAACGTTTTATCAACTTGGAATATAAAACATTTTCAAGTTCCTGATCCTGATTAATGATATCAAAAAGCACGAAAATCTCTTCAATATAGTTCTTTAATTTATGAAATCTTCTGGCAGTAGATTTTTTTTCCAGTATTTTTTCAACTTTTTTAATTAGATTTTCCGTATAAGTAATAATATTTCTCAGCCTTTCAGGATTACTTTCATGGGGAAGCATTTCTTCCAGTTTGGCCTTGTAAATGTCCAGATTTTTCAAATCGAACCGTTGCACATGATCCATAAAAGCCTGGTGTCCGGATTGATACAATTCGGTTATATACGATTTAAGAAACGAAAGATCAATCCCGATGTCTGACTCATATTTATCGATTTGCTTATTTTGCCGGGAAAGATTCTCCAGCTCTTCTGTCGTTCTGTAAAAATGGTCATATGTTATTAAAGTCTCCTGTCCCGGCAACAAATCGGCATCAATAGCCTTTAGCAGGTTGAAGTAGGCTTTAAAACATTTCAGGTTACGAAACATCGAATACAGTTTTTCTTCACTTAGTTCTTCCTGAATGGAATGAGTCAGGTCTATAATATTTTTCCTGAGCGTTACGTAGTATTCCAGCAGAACGTTTGTCATATAAATTTTTATTTATCAATAAAGCAATAAGATCCGAAATTATTAATTATACCCTCAGTTGAGCGATGTCAGTCAATTGGACCTTAAATTAACTTTAAAACTTTGGCACCATGTATTTTGCTTTTTTTAATTTCCAGAAGGGCTTTATTTGCTTCTTCAAGCTTATACTCTTCAAAAGTTGGTTTTATTGGTATTTTTGCCGCTGCTTCAAGAAAGTCCTTCACATCCTTTCGCTGCACATTTGCTACACTTTTAATTTCTTTTTCTCTCCATAAATGCAACGGGTAATTCATGTTTTGAAGATATTGAATGTCTCTATTTTCCTTTCTTATGGCATTGATTACTAATCTGCCCGCATCGTCAAGATTCTTTAACCCTTCTATCACCGGTCTCCATACAGGAGTGGTGTCGATAATTGCATCCATCTTTTCAGGAGGCTTTTCGTCAATGTTTCCGGCCCATTCGGCTCCCAGCTTCTTAGCAAACCTCCGTTCATCGGGGTTTCTTGCAAAAACAAAAATCTTGCTGTCAGGATATTGATATAAAGCTATTTTCAATACGAGATGGTTTGACGCTCCAAAGCCTATTAATCCTAAATTCTGACTGTTCTGTAAATTGGTAAGCCTTAACGATCTATAGCCGACAGCACCAGCACAAAGCAAAGGAGCAGCCTCAGAATCAGAAAAAACTTCTGGTATGCGATATGCAAATTCTTCAGGCACAACCATGTATTCAGCGTATCCTCCGTGTTCATTCCACCCTGTAGCACGAAAATCTTCACATAAATTCTCATTTCCGTTTTTGCACTGTTTACACTTACCACAAGCTGAATAAATCCATGCCACCCCCAGCCGGTCTCCCTTCTTATGAATGGCGGCATCAGGACCCAAAGCTTCCACGTAGCCCACTACCTGATGTCCCGGGATCAAAGGGAGTTTCTCTGGTTCAGCGCGACCTTCAATTTCATCCAACTCGGTATGACAAACTCCGCATCGGGAAACCCTCAGTAAAACTTCATTCTTTTTAGGCTGAGGTTTAGCCCAATCTACAAGTTCTAACGGGGAGCTGTTGTTGCTCAGGTCAACCGTTTGCTTTAAAACCATTGCTCTCATTTGGATAAAGATTATTAAAGGTTTGGTTGAAGTTAATTTATTAATTCGATATTCTTTAACTTGTTTTTTTCGAAGTTTATCCTTTTTACATTTTGTTGCACGTAAACCCAATCATTAAAAACCCATATCCCGGATACGAACTTCTACTTTTTCATTATCTCTGAGAAGATCCACTAACTCCAGTGTATTGGTGTTTCCAAAGTGATAGGGGTAGATTACTTTGGGTTGAATCATTTCAACTGCATCTGCTACCATTTTGGGTGTCATCGTATAAGGCAAATTCATGGGCAAAAATGCAATGTCAATGTTTTTCAAATTATTCATTTCCTGTATATTTTCTGTATCTCCAGCCACATAGATTTTTTTGCCTCCTATCATTATAACGTAACCATTGCCTTCTCCTTTTATATGATAAGGGTCCCCGTTTGCCCGCTTGTGCTTTATATTATAAGCAGGTACTGCTT
Organism: uncultured Bacteroidales bacterium; assembly: GCA_964633615.1. Classification (GTDB taxonomy): domain Bacteria; phylum Bacteroidota; class Bacteroidia; order Bacteroidales; family UBA12077; genus JAGXLC01. Next base: position 4,451 of record CAZWHH010000167.1, read on the forward strand.
TGATCATAAACCCTTTAATAGCCCGTGTACCCCCGTTTTTCATTACGATGGGTGTTTCTAACTCCTCAGACATTTCCACACATTTCGGAGTTACAATAATCCGGGTATTCTTCTTATTTAATTTGTGGATGGCATTCAGGTCGAAATGATCGCCGTGATGGTGTGTTATCAGTATAAGATCTGCTTTGGGTAATTTGTTGTAATCTCCCATTCGCAATACAGGGTCAACATGCATTATTTTATTATTATACTTAAACATTAAAGAGCCATGTTTTATAAAAGTAATTTTAAGTTCCCCCTGATCGGTTTGGATATAATCTTCTTCAAAACCCTGCCCTTTAGCAAGGCTGACTATCAGGAGTGTAGCTAAAAGAAAAGCCAGAATTCGTTTCATACATTATTGTTTTTGGTTGAAAAAATAAAATTAATGAAAAGTATAAGATATACAATCTATTTTTATTCAAAAAAATAATTGTCTTAAAGTCATTTATTTAACAACCAATTAACAGGCTCATTGTTTGTCATGACATACAAAAATTTTTTTTGTTTCTATATTGTTTTTAATAATTTGTATGTTTATATTACACAACCAATCAAAATGCGTAAAGAACAAAAAAATATATGGAAAAAAAGCTTAAGATTAAGAAAGAAGTATACGATCGTTGTCTTGAAATTTTAGAAGAACATGCAGAGACGGCAAGGCAGACCATGAATGATATTCAAAAAGATGCCAATGAGTCGGAACAGGAACATGATGTATTTGATGGCTCCCGCTCTTCATTATTATCTAAACGTGATATTTATGCCAAACAATTAAAAAAGGCAGTAGATGACATAGAGGTTCTTAAAAAAGTATCATTTGAAGAACCTAAAGATAAGGTTGAGTTTGGGGCAATTGTTATCACGAATAAACAAAATATGTTCATAACCCTGGGGTTGGGGAAAGTTAAAGTTGACAAGGAAGTTTTTTATGTAATATCTAAGGATGTTCCCATTTATAAAACCATGGAAAATCTGAAAAAAGGTGATTCGTTCCATTTTAACAATATAGAATACACCATCAAAGATGTATTTTAAAGGCAATGAATAAAACATAAGGGTTACATGGGATGCAGTATCAAAAAACGGAGACTTTAATAGAAATAAGTCTTGGAGCATGAACCTGACAATCAAACATTATACTAATGAAAAAGCTTACTTTAAGCGGAAAAGATCTGAAAAGAATCGGCATTAAAGATGAGCACACCATAAATCTTGCAAAGAAGGTCCTAATGGATCATTACAAAAATCTGAATAAAAAAGATGCGTTGGGCTTGTTAAAAAAAGTGCTGCATCATCCTGAGAAATTTGCCAACCATCCACACTTTGGAAAAATTGTCTCTGAAATTTCTTCCCCTGCACAACAAAAAACAGAAGAGCCGGTACTTCATTCGACCAAGCCTTATCAAATTTTCGGGAAAGAGTATATTGAAAAAGGGGCCCTGGATCAGATGGAAACTGCCATGCAACTTCC
>CAZWHH010000168.1:0-5920 GCA_964633615.1 uncultured Bacteroidales bacterium
ATTTGTTGAAAACCTTTCTTTTTTCCAAGACACACTTTTTTGGACGGGTATCTGTGAATGCCGGGAATTCGTGTTTCAATGTCCCCCTGAATCCCGTAGGGATGATATTTATATAGCCCGGCGTCAATGCCGCTATGATGCATATAAGGCATATAAAGTTCTCTTATTATCCTTATATGCCTTATGTGGGTTGATTTTTATAATGTATCCACCATAACAGAAACAGCAATCAAAAGGTCGGTACCAAGCACAGTTATCACATTCATTGCTAAAGCAGGAACAAGTTTTGAAACGTTATTCCCATGTTTGATGGCACCCATTGATGCTTTGAAAGCAAATGGGAGAGGTATTAGTGCCAGCATAAACCAGGGAGAAACAATATTCATTAATGCGGCATAAATAATAATGCCGAAAGTAGCAACCATACCTAAAGAATAAACGTATGCCGCTTTTTCCCTTCCGAGCAGAATAACCAGGTGAAATCTGCCACCTTTTTTATCAGCCTCCAGATCAGGAAATTCATTGATAAATAACAACAGGGTAGTTAAAATACCCGGCGGAATAGACATTAACAATACATCCTTTGGGAACATTTCACTGATGGCCATTCCCTGAGTGGCTGTCATAGCAGCATAAGAACCCAGGACCACAAATGTACCCAGGGTTAATCCTGAAAATAATTCTCCAAGTAATATTTTAGTAAGGAAATTGGTGTAAAACAAAATACTTAAAGCACCAACAAAAGAAAATACCAGTATGATCCAGTGCCTTTCAATTCCGAAATAGACACCAATTACCAATGCCAGTAATATGGTTGCCCAGGCAGCACGTAAAACAGTTTTAGACTTTAGCTTCCCTCCGCTGAGAATTCCGCTTCCACCGCTGAAAGGGGTTCTGGGGGTGTTATGGTCAATTTTTGTCTTATTGTCCGAATATTCATTAAACAAGTTAACGGAAATATGAGCAGCTAAAACTCCAATCACCAGCAATACCGCATGCAAAGGATTAAATTCTGTTCCTGCCGGGTGATATTTCCATCCAAAAGCAAGACCAATGGCCACCAATAATATCGCTAAAAGGAGAAAAGGGGCTCTGATTTGAGCCATCCAGTTTTTTATGTTGTTAATCTTATCCATAGTGTGTTTTTCCAAAGATAACAAATAATCAGGTTTTATGTTCAGCGATTTTATAAATTTATTAAACAGAGAATTACAGAAAAGATTATTATTTAATTTAATTATGTCTGTTTGTTGTTTAAAATAAATTATTAAATTTGCATTTATTAAAACCGTTAGGCATTATTTATTTTTAGTTATAATCTTATTATTGCTTGGTATGGATATATTTCCACCTGAGATTACTCAACATACATCAGAAAGTCATTTTGTGGAGCATCACTCAAAGACAAAAATAATATATATGATATTCATATTCATGCTATTAGGAGCTATGGCAATCATACCATTTGTAAAAACTGATATTAGCAGACAAAGCAGAGGAATAATAACAACAATGCAGGAAAACAATGACATCTATTCCTCTAAATATGGGAAATTAAGCAAGGTTAATATAAAAGAAAACCAATCTGTAGTTAAAGGGGATACATTAATTATACTTCATACGGAACAGTTAGATGAAGAGATAAAACACCTGAATGAACAAATAAGACAAAATAATAGATATATTAATGAGCTTAACAAGTTATTAAATGGTAGTACTAAATATTACACCTCCCTGTACAGAAGAAAATTCTTCGAATATCGGCGAAGGCTTAATAAATTCAAAAAAGAACTTGAACAAGCTCAAAAAGATTTTGAAAGAAATAAAAAGCTTTATAAACAGCAAGTTATTGCTAAAGCTAAATTTGAAAATAAAAAATATAGTTATGAAATGGCGAGAACTGAATGGCTGGCCTATAAGGAACAATGTTATACTCAATGGGAAAACGCTTTGGAAAAGTACCGTATAGAAAATAAGAGGTTACAGTCCAAAACGCTGAGATTAAATAAAGAAAAGGAACAATACATAATTACAGCTCCCATAAACGGGGTAATAACTCAATATTCCGGACTTGAGAAAGGAAATTTTCTTACACCAAACCAAATAATAGCAAAAATTTCCCCAACACAAAATTTACTTGTAGAATGTTATGTAGATCCTTCAGATATTGGGTTATTAAGAACAGGAATGCCGGTAAAATTTCAATTCGATGCTTTTAACCATAATCAATGGGGGCTTGGGCGCGGAAAAATCATAAATATTTCTGAGGATATCATTCAGATAAATAAAAACCCAAAATTCATTGTTAAATGCTCTTTGCAAGAAAAAGAACTTACCTTAAATAATGGTTATCCGGGTAAATTTAAGAAGGGTATGACCTTGACTGGTAGATTTCAAATTACAGAACGAACCCTTTATCAATTGTTATATGATAAAATTGACGATTGGCTAAATCCTAAACTCATAAAAGAAAACTAATAAATAAATTGGATTAATGGGAATTAGAATTAAACAACACGATATAACCGACTGTGGAGCTGCTTGTCTGGCTTCAATAGCTGCTTATTATAAGTTTAAAATACCTATATCCCGTATACGCCAAATGGCAAGCACAGATCGTAAAGGAACGAATCTCCTTGGACTTATAAAAGCAGCAGAAAAATTGGGGTTTTCTGCAAAGGGTGTAAAAGGTAATTCAGATAGCCTGACTAAAATTCCATTACCCTCAGTTGCCCATGTTATTTTGGGAAATGGTTTACATCATTATGTAGTAATTTATAGAACAGGAAAGAAGTATATCAAAATTATGGATCCTGGTGATGGGAAATTTCACAAATACACTTATGAAGAATTCAATAAAATATGGTCGGGAGTTTTGGTTCTTTTAGCTCCCGGTGAAGATTTTCGCCAAATGAATCAAAAAGTCTCAAACCTTACAAGGTTTTTCTTTTTACTTAAACCTCACAAAACTATTTTATCCCAAGCGTTATTTGGAGCCATAATATATACATTATTGGGTTTATCAACTTCTATATATATTCAAAAAATCACAGATCATGTTTTAGTAAATGAAAATTCCAACTTGCTCAATTTGTTAAGTATTGTCATGTTGAGCATATTATTTTTCCAACTATTTATTGGTGTTACCAAAACGATTTTTATTTTAAAAACAGGACAGAAAATAGATGCTCAGCTTATTTTAGGATATTATAAACATTTGTTAAAATTACCTCAACGTTTTTTTGATACCATGCGGGTGGGCGAGATTATTTCCAGGATTAATGATGCAGTAAAGATTCGGCAATTTATCAATGATACAATGATATCATTGATTGTAAACATATTAATTGTCATTTTTGCATTCGCCCTGATGTTTACTTATCACTGGAAGCTTGCTTTGATTGTTGCACTGATATTACCATTGTATGCTTTGGTTTATATTATAACCAACAGATTGAATAAGAGACAAGAAAGAAAAGTTATGGTAAATGCTGCTAAAGTAGAAAGCCAACTGGTCGAATCTTTGAATTCAGTGAAAACAATTAAACAATTTGGTCTGGAAGAACATGCAAACCTGAAAACCGAAACACGGTTTATTAAAACACTCCGTTCCATTTTCACCTCCGGACTTAATTCAGTGTTTTCAAACAATTCTACAGAATTTTTAAGTCGTCTTTTTACCATAATACTGCTCTGGAGTGGTTCTGTTTTTGTTATTAATAAGGAGTTGACCCCAGGAGAACTCTTATCTTTTTATGCATTAATCGGATATTTCACGGGTCCTGCTATGAAGCTGATAGGAATGAATAAAGTGATTCAAAATGCACTTATAGCCGCAGATCGTCTATTTGAGATTATGGATTTGGAAAGAGAAGAAGAAGCAAATAAAACAGATATTGATGAATCAATGGTAGGTAACATTAAATTTTATAATGTGAAATTTAGTTATGGGACACGTAATGAAGTATTTAATAATTTTAATCTTACAATTCAAAAAGGGCAAACTACTGCAATTATTGGGGAAAGTGGTTCCGGAAAATCTACATTAACATACATTATGCAAAATCTCTATCCTTTGTGTGATGGTAGTATTCATATTGGGGAATACAACATAAAATATCTAACAAATTCGAGCTTAAGAAAGATTATTGGGGTGGTACCACAACAAATCAATATTTTTGCAGGTAACGTTATTGAAAATATTGCTGTCGGAGATCTGGAACCAGATATACAAAAAATCATTAATGTTTGTAAACAAATTGATATTCTTGAGTTTATAGAGAAATTACCCAATGGTTTTAATACCTGGTTAGGTGAAAATGGAGCCTCTCTTTCCGGAGGTCAGAAGCAGCGTATTGCAATAGCGAGGGCTTTATATAGAGACCCGGAAATTTTAATTCTTGATGAGGCATCATCCAACCTGGATTCTGAATCGGAATACTATGTTAAAGAGACAATCAAATCCTTTAAAAAGCAAGGGAAAACTGTAATTATGATAGCACACCGGCTAAGTTCATTAGCCGATACAGATGAAATTGTAGTTCTTGAAAATGGTAAATTACTAGAAAAAGGATCACATGAAGAATTATACAAGAAAAAAGGGAAGTATTACAGTTTATGGCAAAAACAGCTTCCTTTTTATGTAAAAGAAAAATTGGAAGCCATTGAAGATTATGAGTTTTGGTTACAGCAAAACAATCAATCCACCGATAAAGATTTCATATTGGAAAAAACAAGAAATAATTAATTTATAAATTTTTAAAAATAAAAGTATGACATTCATAAAATATATTGAAAGGTACCAAAACATTGACAGGCTTATTCGAATGGAAAATACAGGGAACCCAGAGGAATTTGCAAGGAGACTGGGGATTAGTGAAAGCCATCTTTATTTTTGTTTGAAAGAACTGAAAGAATATGGCTTGCCAATAGCTTATTCTAATTACAAAAGAACTTATTATTATAGTGAATCTGTAAAACTGAGAGTCAATGTTTACATAGAAAATATAGCAAATGATGAAATAATAAACATTTCAGGCGGGAACAGAAAAAATGAAAAAATATTTGCTTCACTATTATATAATCAGAGTGGGAGGTTGTATTTTAGTGATTGTCTAGACAGAACATTGGCCGATGTTCAATAAAAGGCAAAATCAACCGCCTGGAAAGTGTTGAAGTTATTTAAAAATCTATTTTTATGGAAAATTTTGAATTAAGTAAAATTGATGTAACTCAATTGACTAATGAAGATTTAAAAAATTATGATGGTGGAATTATTTGGATAATAATGGGAGCAGCCGGTCTCGCTATAGCAGGAGGTCAACTAATGTATAACATAGGCAAAGATCTTGGTGAAATGTGGGCAGAAGCTGAAGAATAAATAATAATTAAAATAAAAATATTATGGAAAATGTTGATTTAGAAGAAATAAATAAAAGCGAAACTATTGAAATTAATGGTGGAGAGAAAGAATGGTTAATTATGTTTGGTCTATTAGGAGTTGGTATCTGGGTAGGTTATAATAAGGCCAAATTAGAAGAAGAAAATCAAGAAGAATAACTTTTTAAATTTTGGGGTTGTCTCATAAAATTGAGACAACCCCATTTTAACTAAAAACAAATACAAAATGATGAAAGAATTATATTTTATTTACATCCTCTTATTCTTGGTTTATCTAATAGGCTCAAGGATTTTAAACAAAAAAGAAATGGGTAAGAATCTCCGCTTCAAAAAGCTCATTGTCTATGTGGGGTTTGGGTTGATTTATCTGACTGGTTTAACCATCGGCCTTGGATTCATGCCCGGCGCAGCAATCGCTGCCGGATTGTTCGCCTCTACTTTTTTGCTATCTGGTAAGAAGGAAGTGGAAACCTATTTTAAAAGTGTTTTTATCGTTTTACAAATAATCTCTCTTGGTATC
>CAZWHH010000169.1:0-5901 GCA_964633615.1 uncultured Bacteroidales bacterium
TGAAAATATACGGTTCTGTAAAGCTTCCTGAAAACCTGAACAATAAATTTTATGGGGATATAGTGCTCAAATCCGGATATGAGAATAATAGTATTGATGTATCTTCTAAACTAAATACTGATTTATATATTGACGGTAAAGAAGGAAAGTGGATTCTTGAAAGTGACCTGGAAACGAACGGAGATATCTATTTCAGGCGGGGGGATTTTATTACAAATGATAAGAATATAACCTGTCATACATTCAACGGGTCAGGTTCATATCCAAGGAGAATTGATTTTGGCAAATCGGAGATCCGAGTCGAACAGTGGGATTTGTCTAACACAAGAAAATTAGATGCTCAGACAGATAACTTGAAACTTTTCCTTAAAGACGGGTTCAAAGATGGAAATTTTATTACTTCAAAAGATATTCATTATAATCAGATAACTTCCGGTTCCAAATCCTCATTTACTATTTCCACTGATACAGATTCTGCAACATGCTGGACAACCCAGGATGGATCCTTTACCGTTTCAGTCACCGGAGGGACTTTGCCTTTTGATTATGAATTATATGATGAAATTTTTGGGGGAGACCTGGTTGATGAAGTACAGAATAAAAACAGCAGAACACATACATTTAATAATCTTTATTCCGGAACTTATCTTGTTTATGTAAAGGATGACGATGGAGAGGATCAGGCACAGACCAATAATGTCCCGCCAGATACCTTACAAATAGATACTATTGAATGTATTAAGGCGCTTTCTTGTTATGACGGAAGCGATGCATGGTTTGAAGCATTTGTTTCCGGAGGTACTCCGCCTTATACATTTACCTGGGAACTGGATAAGGATCTTGATAATATTTTTGAAGAAACACTTTCTTCAGATTCTTCCGTGGTAACGAACATGCCCCAGGGGGTTTTTAAAGTTACTGTTGAAGATAATAATGCTTGCCCTACCCGGAGCGTAACTAAAGCGTTCCTTTCTTTTGCCGGGGACTATCAGGATAGTATACCTACACAGTTAGTTATAGATAATGTAGATATTACCCCTTCCTGTGTTGGTGAAGATAATGGAACAATAACAGTTTCAGCTTCAGGAGGAACGGGAGAAATTGATTATTTTATTGTGGATGCTGCTGATGATTCAACCTTCGAGGCTGATGGAAACTTCAATAATCTTGCACCAGGTGACTATACAGTCGGGGCTTATGATATAAATGGTTGTACTACGACACAGACCGAGACTGTGGGAACTTATCCAAAACCAACAGCAGACGCAGGAAGCGATGAGGTTACCTGTGAAGATGTAAATTTTGATTTATCAACTTCTTCAGATTTGCCTGATACAACAAATGCAAGTTCTGTTACCTGGAATGATGACGGAGCTGCAGGAGATTTTGTTGATGCAAATGTATTAAGGCCTGAATATGACCCGGCACCCGGACAAATTGGTGATGTGAATTTAGTGATGGTTGTGCAGGGTGACGGACCTTGCGGAAGCATAACAGAAACAGATACAATGGTGCTGACTATTAATGAAGCTCCTTCAGCAGATGCAGGAAGTGATGAAGAAATTTGCCAGGGAAGTATCTTTGATTTTACAACATCAACCGTAGAGCCAACAGCTTCGGAATATAGCTCCCTTTCATGGGATGATAACGGAGCCGGAGGGAGTTTTGATGATAATACAATATTAAAGCCTCAGTATACCCCACCCGCAGGTTTTTCCGGTACAATTACACTTACCTTAACAGCAAATGGCACAGGTACCTGTTCTGCAGTATCAGATGATATGGAGCTTACTGTTACCGCTGCTCCTCAGGCAGATGCCGGAAGCGATGAGGAAATTTGTGAAGGGGATATTTTTGATTTTACAAATTCAACAACTGAACCAAGTGCTTCTGATTATAATACATTAAGCTGGGATGATGGTGGAGTAGGTGGATCTTTTAGTGATAATACTGCCTTGAAACCAACCTATAACCCACCTGCCGGTTTTACAGGCACAGTAACACTTACTCTGACTGCCACTGGTAATGGTTCTTGCGCACAGGTTTCAGATGATATGGAATTGACTGTTACTCCTGCACCTTCAGCAGATGCAGGGAGTGATGAAGAAGTTTGTGAAGGGACTATTTTTGATTTCACGAATTCAACAGTGGAGCCATTTGCTTCTGATTATAGTTCTCTCTCATGGAGCGATGGTGGAGTTGGAGGAACCTTTAGCGATCCTGCAGCCTTAAAACCCACTTATACACCTCCTGCAGGTTTTTCAGGAACAATATTCTTAACTCTTACAGCAGATGGCAATGGTTCATGTTCTCTGGTATCAGATGATATGGAGCTGACAGTAACAGCTGCTCCAACAGCAGATGCCGGGAGTGATGAAGAGATTTGTGAAAATACTGTATTTGATTTTACAAATTCAACAATTGAACCCAGCGCATCCGATTATAATACTTTAAGCTGGGATGACGGTGGTATTGGTGGTGTATTTAGTGACAATACAGCCCTGAAACCCACATATACTCCACCGGCTGGTTATACCGGGACTATCACATTAACACTTACTGCTACTGGTAATGGTTCTTGTGCACAGACTACAGATGATATGGAACTCACTGTTGTTGCTTCACCTACAGTTGATGCAGGAAGTGATGAAGAAATTTGTGAGGGCGATATCTTAGATTTTACCACCTCAACAGTAGAACCAAGTGCCTCTGATTATAGCTCCCTTTCCTGGGACGATGGAGGCGTTGGGGGATCTTTTAGTGACCCGTCCACCTTAAAACCCACATATACACCTCCTGCCGGATATACCGGTTCAGTTACACTTACTCTTACGGCAGACGGAAATGCCAACTGTGCCGCTGCATCTGATAATATGGAACTGACAATAACTCCTGCACCTATAGTTGATGCAGGTAGTGATGAGGAGATCTGTGAGGATAATACATTTGATTTTAATTCTTCTGCAGTACAACCAACAGCTTCACAATACAATTCTTTGTCCTGGGACGATGGCGGCGTTGGAGGAACCTTTGATGATAACACAATTTTGAAACCTCAGTATACACCCCCTGCTGGTTATACCGGTACCGTTACTTTAACTTTAACTGCTACAGGAAATGGCTCTTGTTCATCTGTTTCAGATAACATGGAACTTACTGTTACACCGGAGCCTTCAGTAGATGCAGGAAGCGATGAGGAAGTTTGTGAAAATAATACGTTTGATTTTAACACTTCTACTGTAGAACCAACAGCATCAGAATATAGTTCCCTATCCTGGGACGATGGCGGCGTTGGAGGAATCTTTAGTGATAATAGTGTTTTAAAGCCTCAATATACTCCTCCCGCTGACTATAGCGGAACTATTACGCTTACATTAACTGCCAATGGGAATGGCTCCTGTTCAGCTGTTTCTGACAATATGGATTTGACTGTTACGCCTGCTCCTACAGCAGATGCAGGAAGTGATGAAGAGATATGTGAGGGAGATGCTTTTGATTTTAATTCTTCCACAGTAGAACCGAGCGCTTCAAATTATAGCTCCCTTTCCTGGGACGATGGAGGAATTGGAGGAACTTTTGATAATAGTACTATTTTAAAACCTCAATATACCCCACCAGCAGGTTTTACAGGTACAGTTACACTTACTTTAACAGCAAATGGTAACGGCTCTTGTTCAGCCGTATCAGATGATATGGAGCTTACAGTTACTCCTGCACCTACAGTTGATGCAGGTAGTGATGAGGAGATCTGTGAGGATAATACATTTGATTTTAATTCTTCTGCAGTACAACCAACAGCTTCAGAATACAATTCTTTGTCCTGGGACGATGGAGGCGTTGGAGGAACCTTTGATGATAACACAATTTTGAAACCACAGTATACTCCACCCGCAGGTTATACCGGTACCGTTACACTAACTTTAACTGCGACAGGAAATGGACCATGTTTATCTGTATCAGATGATATGGAACTGACTGTTACTCCTGAACCTACAGTAGATGCAGGTAGTGACAAAGAGATTTGTGAAGGAAATATTTTTGACTTCAATACTTCTACTGTCGAACCAACAGCATCAGAATACAGCTCCCTGTCATGGGATGATGGCGGTGTCGGAGGATCTTTTAGCGACAATACTGTTTTGAAACCTGTTTATACACCTCCAGCTGGCTATATCGGCGTAATCACATTAACACTTACTGCGGATGGTAATGGCAATTGTGCACCTGCCTCGGATGATATGGAATTGACTATTACAGCTGCACCTACCGCAGATGCAGGCAGTGATGAAGAAATTTGTGAAGGAAGTGTATTTGATTTTAACAGCTCTGCAACCGAACCAAGTGCTTCGGATTATAATACTCTTACCTGGGATGATGGTGGTGCCGGAGGAACATTTAGTGACAATACTGTTTTGAAACCTACTTATACACCACCAGCAGGTTATTCAGGTACAATTACACTGACTTTAACAGCTACAGGCAATGGTTCTTGTGCCCAGGTTATCGATGATATGGAGTTAACAGTTACTGCTGCACCTACAGCAGATGCAGGAAGTGATGAAGAAGTATGTGAAAATACGGTTTTTGATTATAGTACTTCGGCAGTACAACCGAGTGCTTCAAATTATAATTCCCTTTCATGGAATGATGGAGGAGTAGGTGGAAGTTTTAATGATAATACTGCCTTACTCCCCGAATATACACCACCTGTAGATTTTTCAGGAACCATAACATTAACTTTGACTGCTACAGGAAATGGTTCTTGTACGTCTGCTACAGACGACATGGAATTAACTGTTACAGCTGCACCTTTTGCGGATGCGGGGCCAGATTCTGTTGCCATTTGTTATGGAGATTCCGTACATCTAGACCAGGCTGATACATCAGACGCTTCTTCCATAACTTGGACAACTGATGGAGATGGATCTTTTGATAATGCAACAATCATTGATCCGTCATATGAACCGGGGCCCAATGATTTGGCTACTGGTGAAGTTTATCTTTATTTGGAAGCCGATGGCAACGGTTCTTGTAGTAGTGCTCTTGATTCAATTAAAGTAATTATTCCACCTGAATTAATTGCTACTATAGGTTCTCCAAGACCTTATCTGATTGATGAAACCACAACCGATGTAATTATTTCTATTAAGGTTGAAAACCACGAATATATTGAAGATTTAAGTTATTACCTGGTTTCACCTAACGGAAATAAAATGAAATTGGCATCGTATAATACATGTTTTACATTCCAGCAAGGTACTGATTTAACTTTCAGTACCCTTGCAGCTGATACATTTGATGTGTGCAGCGACCCGCTAACCGGCACCTACAAGATATCAGGAGATTTGGCTATTATTGATGGAGAAGACCCGTCTAATGGTGCGTGGAGAATAAGGGTGGAAGATCATACTCCATGGACAACCAATACATTTGAAGGTATTATTTCAGAAGCCAGCATACAGTTTATAGATAACCACGATGTTACAGGAGAACCAACATCAGTACTTTATGAAGATGATGACATTAATAAGCCGATAAGGGAAAATACAGGAATAGCAGGTGATCCGCCCACATATACTGAATATACTATTCCTTATGGTCTGGAAACCAATTGTTATGGCACATGTGATGCTACTGCGGTAGTATTCAAATCAGGCGGGACTCCACCTTATACAAGTATAGAATGGTTAGATACACTGGATAATGTAATTTCAACTGAGGATACAGTTGATTTATGTGCCGGCGTCTATTATGTAAAAGTAACCGATGCATTAGGTTGTACAGCAATTGATTCAGTTACAGTAACTGAACCTCCCGAAATCATTATTGATTCACTGGATATTGTTAACATTGATGATCTGAATGGTTGCTATGGCGATAGTATAGGGGAAGTACATGACA
>CAZWHH010000170.1:0-5880 GCA_964633615.1 uncultured Bacteroidales bacterium
CAATCAATTACATCGATCTGAAAGATGTATTGAAAAGGTTGGATGAAAAACAGAAAAAAATTACCCCACAGTCACAGATAGACACCTTTCTCTCTAACATTAACACAGATTCAAAAGAATTTAATAAAATTGCTCTTCCCACAATGGATGGTTTTCAACTCGAGAGAATTAATAATATTGTGTATTGTCAGGCTGAAGAAAACTATACAAAAATTTTTACCACCAGGGACGAATCGCTCATTGTAACAAAAACCCTGAAAAGTGTGGAGGAATTATTGCCGGCAAGTATATTTTTCAGAATACATAAATCTTACCTGGTGAATCTGAATTATATAAAATCTTATAGTAAATCTAACCGTTATAAAGTCACACTGGAAAATGGAGTCAAACTTGATGTGGCGACTCGAAGGAATGAAGAGTTTGTAAAAGCTCTAACTAAAAAGAAATCCTAGTGGCTGAATGTGAATAATTTATACTAAACTGTTTAAGTTTCAATTAAGCCGCCCTAAACAAATTTTTAAAGTTTCATTATTATAATTATAGTTATTAACAAGTTATTAACAAGTTATTAACATATCTATTGTGACAAATCTCACAGATACTGAACTGTTCCATGCAAATAAAGCATGACTATTATCATGTTTTAACATTGTATTTGTCATATTGGATTTGCATTCCTGTTTTTTGATAAATAAATTGCGAACCGTAATGTCAATATTATTAAAATTATTGTTAACCTAAACCATTTAAATTATGAGAGCTAAGACTTTTACGATCTTAACATTATTCCTATTTTCTTTTGCTGCCCTTTTTGCACAGGAAAGAGCAGTTAACAAAAATGGGAATTATGAAAATGTAATTCGAATTAAAATTAAAGACAATCTTGTCAGTCAGTTTGATGCATTGCATCAGAAAAAAGCACACACAATTAACAAATTGGTTCCTACAGAGAAGGGTTTTGTGCAAACCCAGGTTCAAGCATTGGATTCGAAGAATCAGGAGTTTAATGCAATTGAATACAAAAGAGTTTTTCGCTATTCAGGAAAATTCGAGCCACAACACCGTGAGTTCGGATTGCACAAATGGTATGAAATTTCTTTTGACTCAAAAGCTACAGTTCAGCATTTGCTTGATGCCTATAAGGGATTTGAGGATCTTGAATTTGTAGAACCTGTTTCTGAAAAATCTTTGGTGGATCACGATCAACATCCAAAAGCAAAAAATAATGAAAAAACATTAAGTGGCACACCCAATGATCCCCAGTTCTCTGATCAATGGCACTATCACAATACCGGCCAAACTGGAGGAACAACGGATGCAGATATTGATTTACCTGAAGCCTGGGAACTTGAAACGGGTAACACAAGTGTAGTGGTTGCCATTGAGGACCAGGGAGTAGATTATAATCATGAAGACCTTGCAGGAAATATGTGGGTCAATACAGGAGAAACTCCTAATAATGGTGTTGATGATGATAATAACGGTTATGTGGATGATTATTACGGATACAATTTTGGTGATAATCAAGGACCTATTAATCCTGGTGATCATGGAACACATGTTGGAGGTACTGTAGCTGCTGAAACAAATAACGGTAAAGGTTTAGCCGGTGTAGCCGGTGGTACCGGAAATGATGATGGCGTACGATTAATGTCTGTTCAGGTTTTTGGTGACAACGGACAAGGTGGATTTGCTGAAGGTTTTACTTACGCTGCCGATATGGGAGCTCATGTATCCCAGAATAGCTGGGGCGGTGGAGGTGAAAGCCAATCCATAAATGACGCCATTGATTATTTTATTGCTAACGGAGGTGGTGCAGGTACACCCATGGACGGTGGAGTTGTTGTTTTTGCTGCCGGTAATGATGATGTGAGTAGCGGATCAAGTACATGGCCTGCTCAATATGAAAGTGCCATAGCTGTGGCATCAACAGATCACAATGATGTGAAATCCTATTTTTCAAATTATGGTAGCTGGGTTGATATTGCTGCTCCGGGTAGTGATATTTTAAGCTGTCAACCTAATGATCAATATCAAACAATGTCAGGAACTTCAATGGCTTGTCCACATGTTTCTGGTGTGGCTGCACTGATTGTTTCTAAGTTTGCAGGTAATATTACTCCTTCAGAAGTAAGATCCAGACTTATTGACTATACTGACAATATTGACGATGAAAATTCAGGTTATGTTGGACAGTTAGGAAGTGGAAGATTAAATGCTTATGGTTCATTATCCGGCGAAGCACCTACTCCTCCGGATGCTACTTATTGTACTTCACAAGGTAACGATGCCTCTTACGAGTGGATAGCTAAGGTAGAAATAGGAAGCTACACAAATAGTTCAAGTGGAGCCGGGTATACAGATTTTACCAGTGAAACAGTAGAACTGACAGCCGGGCAATCATACAGCATTACACTTACACCAGGGTTTTCAAACAGTACATATCAGGAATACTGGAAAATCTGGATTGATTATAACAACGATACAACTTTTACAAGTGATGAATTGGCTTATGATGCAGGCTCAACTTCCAGTAGTGCTGTAAGTGGAACAATTAATGTACCTTCAGATGTTTCCGGGCTTAGAAGAATGCGCGTAAGTATGAAATATAACGGAGAACAAACAGCTTGTGAAACATTTGATTATGGAGAGGTTGAAGATTATAATGTAAATATTTCAACCGGAGGTGGAGATACCGAAGCCCCGACAGCGCCCACTAATCTTACTGCAGGTAATGTAACCGAAACAAGTGTTGACCTGAGCTGGGATGCTTCTTCAGACAATGTTGGAGTAGACCATTATACAGTATTCCAGGATGGAAGTTCAATTGGTACAACTACCAATACCTCAGCAACAGTCAATAACCTTACAGCAGGCACAACCTATACATTTTATGTAAAGGCCGAAGACGCTGCAGGCAATGTTTCTGATGCAAGTAATGCACTCGATGTTACTACCAGCAGCAGTCAGGATACCGAAGCCCCCACTGCTCCAACCAACCTTGCTGCAAGCAATGTAACAGAGACAAGTGTGGACCTTAGCTGGGATGCTTCAACTGATAATGTGGGAGTCGATCATTATACAGTATTACAGGATGGAAGTTCAATTGGCACTACTTCAAATACTTCTTACAGTGTATCCGGACTTACAGCTGCCACAACGTATACATTTACAGTAAAAGCAGAAGATGCGGCTGGTAATGTATCCGCTGCAAGTAACGCACTTGATGTTACTACCAGTGATGGCAGTGTGAGTTATTGCTCTTCACAAGGTAACAACTCATCCTATGAGTGGATTGAGAAGGTAGAAATAGGTAGCTTCTCCAACAGCTCAGGAGCAGCAGGTTATACCGACTTTACCGGTCAAACTGTAACCCTGACCGCGGGGAGTGCTGCAGATATTACCCTGACACCTGGTTTCAGCGGAAGTACTTACAACGAGTACTGGAAAATCTGGATTGACTACAACGGAGACGGTGATTTTACAGACAACGGCGAACTTGTATTCGACCCTGGTTCTATGAGCAGTTCAGCTGTCAGTGGTACAATGAATGTTGCTTCCACGGCATCCGGTACGACCCGTATGCGAGTTACCATGAAGTACAACGGTGAACCCTCTTCATGTGAAACATTCAGCTATGGTGAAGTAGAAGATTATACCGTAACATTCGAAGAAGGTGGCGGCGATGATACCGAAGCCCCTACCGCACCAACTAACCTGGCTTCCAGTAATGTTACCTCTTCAAGTGTTAATCTGAGCTGGAGTGCCTCTTCAGACAATGTAGGTGTGGATCACTATACTATATTCCAGGATGGAAGTTCAATTGGTACAACGACTAATACTTCGGCTACTGTCAGCGGACTTAACGAAGCAACTACCTATACCTTCTATGTAAAAGCAGAAGATGCCGCAGGGAACGTTTCTGCTGCCAGTAACTCAGTAGATGTTACTACAGAGAGTGGTTCAGTAAGCTATTGTGATTCTTATGGTGGGAACACCAACTATGAATGGATTGACCTGGTTGAGCTTGGTTCTATCAGTAATCCAACAAGTTCCGACGGAGGATATGGAGATTACACCAACCTGACAACCGACCTGACCAGAGGCAGCAACGTAACCATTTATGTAAGTGCCGGATTTGCATCCAGCAGTTATACAGAGTACTGGCATGTATGGATCGATTTTGATCACAACGGTACTTTCGACAGTGACGAAGAAATGGTGAGCGGTTCATCAAGCAGTGCCGATAAGCTATCTGCAAGCTTTGATGTTCCAACCGATGCTGTTTTGGGACAAACCCGCATGAGAGTTACCATGAAATATAACAGTGCTGCTTCTCCTTGCGAAACATTCACTTATGGTGAAGTAGAAGACTATACGGTGAATATTACAGATGCCAGCAGCAATTACATGATTACAAGTAATGATGCAATTGAACTGGGTAATGCACCTGACGGACTGGAGATTTATCCGAACCCGGCCGGCAGTTATCTGAATCTTCAGATCAATGAAGGTGAAAGGAACAGCACGGTAAGTATTTACAATGCTCAGGGAAGCCTTGTTAAAGCAGTTCCTGTAAACAGTGACTTTGAAAAAGTTGATGTTTCTGATCTGCCTGCAGGAGTTTATATCCTGAAGATAGCAGATGAGAGAGCACCACTAATTAAGCAGTTTATTAAGAAATAATTTTTAATTGCTATAAAAATAAAAAAGGGGAGCCGATTTTTAGGCTCCCCTTTTTTATTGAAATAATATTTTATCAGTAAAGTCCTTTAAGATTTACTACTTCCAGGATCATATCAGCTATTTCATCGTGGCTGAAACTTTTCACATTGATGAGAAGGTCATAATGTGTATCCTCAATTTTGTGACCAGCCAGATTATTTCTTAGTTCGGCTCGTTTTTTTTCAATATCAAGGACGTAATTTTTGGTTTTTTTGGTAGATAAGTTAAAACGTTTTTTTACCATTTGTATACGCCAGTCGAGAGGAGCTATAAGCCTGATATGAAGAGAGCGATCTATGTTCTTTGTGATTGAAGATCCGCAACGGCCTAAAATGATGGAATGCCCCTGCTTTCCAAAAGAGTAAATCACTTTTTTGATGGTATTCCTGATTTTTCGATCGCTTTTATAATATTTGCTGGACAGGGCACCTAAAATATCGTCAATAGCGCTTTTTTTCTCATATCTGAAAACATATTCAACCTGGGAAGGGTCCAGTTCCAATTCTTTGGCAGATTTCTCAAGAATTTCTTTACTGATTACTTTCCACTGCTCCCTCTTATTTGTTAGTTTTTCATTTAGAGTCTCTGCAAGCTTGTTGGCCAGAAATTTACCAGAACATCCAAACTGTCGCGAGATTGTTATGACCGGTCCCGGCTCTTTGTTTTTACTTTGGTCTTCACTTTCTGAATGTCTGTTCTCTAAATACCTTAAAAGTATATTCATAATAATATTTTTTTATAAAGTAGTCTTTCAATTTACAAATTTTTGCGGGATTATTCAATATGGGATATATCAGCAAGAAATCTTCCGTTAATGTAAGCTGAAATGTCTCCATGTTTCTCCCTGCTTTCTATAGATTGTGATACTATAAATTGTGATAAAGATATAAAACTATTTTTGAAACCCTCATGGCTTTTTTATCTTTTATTCTCTGCTTTAATAATATCCGGAAGCTCTTTTTATCGCATCTGAACCGTATTTTCTCTTAATATGGTCCATCTTCCGGTAAAGTTCAACCAGCTCCCGGGTGTCTTCAAACATATTTAACTGCTGTGTACCTCCAATCAGACGGCCAAGTTTAATTCCAAGCAACCGGATCAGCATTCGGCGGGAATAGAGTTTATTGAATAATTCCCGGGCAACTGAGATCAAAT
>CAZWHH010000171.1:0-5862 GCA_964633615.1 uncultured Bacteroidales bacterium
TTTAGTGAACCTTAGTCGCTGTCGGAGACAGGAATAATTCTTGAACGGCGAAGCCCTCAACGAAGTTAATTATTCGGGTTAAGTGTTAATTATCCGTATTCTCATTTATTTTATCTTCTTCGTTATTCTTCTCTTCATTCTCTTCTGATTCAACCCGGCTTACTGCTGCAATCCTATCGTTATCACGAAGATTAATTAGTTTTACTCCCTGGGTTGCTCTTCCTGTCTGCCTGATGTCATTCACAGCCATTCTGATCGTAATTCCCGAGCGATTGATAATCATCAGGTCATGTTGATCGGTAACCACCTGTATGGCTATTAATTTTCCGGTTTTCTCAGTAATATTCATAGTTTTCACACCTTTCCCACCGCGATTGGTGATTCTGTAGTCATCAATGCTGGATCTCTTGCCATACCCTTTTTCTGAAACTACTAAAATATCTTTATCTTCTTCATCCAGGTATACCATACCAACCACCTCATCATCTTTTCCGGAAAGAGTAATGCCTCTGACTCCTGAAGCTGTTCTTCCTACTGCTCTGACATTGCTTTCGTTAAAGCGAATTGCTTTTCCATTGCGTGAGGCCAGGATAATATCGCTTTCACCGTTCGTTAAGCGACCACTTAATAATTGATCTCCTTCGCGAATGGTAATCGCGTTCACTCCTTTTTTTCTTGGCCTGGAATAAGCTTCCAGTTGAGTTTTCTTGATGACGCCTTTTTTTGTGCAAAGAAGGATATAATTATTTTCTATATATTCCTTGTCTTCAAGATTTTTGACATTGATGTGGGCTTTAATCTTATCATTCGGATCAATATTGATCAAGTTTTGTATAGCCCGTCCTTTGGAGTTTTTAGTTCCTTCAGGGATTTCATACACTTTGAGCCAATAACATTTTCCTTTTTCCGTAAAAAAGATCATGGTGTTATGCATTGAAGCGATGAACATGCTTTCAAGGAAATCGCTGTCCCTGGCAGTACTCCCTCTTGCTCCGATTCCACCTCTTCCCTGGGTTTTATATTCAGTAAGAGGAGTACGTTTGATATATCCCAAATGGGAAATTGTAATCATCATATCTTCATCTGCATAAAAATCTTCCGGGTTAAATTCTCCGGCATCCTGTTCAATGGCCGTTCTTCTTTCATCACCATATTGTTCTTTTACCTCCAGTAGTTCATCTTTGATAATTTTCATCCTTAACCCTTCATCGGCAAGAACTTCATTTAAATAATTTATTAATTTTTTCAGTTCTGCATGCTCTTGTTTGACTTTGTCTCTTTCCAGACTGGTTAATTTCTGTAATCTTAAGTCAAGTATAGCTTTTGCCTGAAGTTCGGTAAGCTCATAATTCTTCATTAATCCGTTCTTGGCAATTTCCGGATTTTCAGAATTTCTGATAAGGGTGATCACTTCGTCTAAATGATCAAGAGCAATTAGAAGCCCTTCTAAAATATGAGCCCTGTCTTCTGCTTGTTTTAAATCGTATTGAGTCCTTCTGACAACCACTTCATGACGATGTTCAACAAATTTTTCTACCAGATCTTTCAGGGTAAGTAATTTAGGTCTTCCCCTGACCAGCGCAATATTATTGACACTGAAACTGGTCTGTAACTGAGTATGTTTATAAAGTTTATTCAGAATAATGTTTGGTACTGCATCTTTTTTCAGATCGTAAACGATACGCGTTCCATCTCTGTCCGACTCATCATTTACATTAGCAATTCCCTCAATCTTTTTATCATTGATCAGGTCAGCTGTTTTTTTTATTAACTCAGCTTTGTTGACCTGGTAAGGAATTTCAGTAACAATAATCTTAGTTCGTCCATTGGAGTCTGTTTCAATTTCAGCGTTTCCCCGGATAACAATCCTGCCTTTACCGGTAATATATGCATCCCGGGCTCCCTGTATACCGTAAATAATTCCTCCGGTGGGAAAATCCGGGGCTTGAATGGTTTCAGCAAGTTCTTCTACAGGAACCTCTTTGTTATCAATATATTGAACAATTGTATTAATGGAATCAGTAAGATTATGTGGAGGCATATTTGTAGCCATACCAACAGCTATACCTGAAGCACCATTCAGAAGCAAGGTAGGTAATCTGGTTGGAAGTACGGTAGGTTCCTTTAGCGTGTCATCAAAATTTAACTGAAAATCTACTGTATTCTTATCAATATCCTTCAGTGTTTCAGCTGATATTTTTTGAAGCCTGGCTTCAGTGTACCTCATTGCCGCAGGACCATCCCCGTCCATTGATCCAAAGTTACCCTGTCCATCCACAAGCCGGTATCTTAAAGACCAATGCTGTGCCATTCTCACCATTGCTTCATAAACAGATGAATCTCCATGTGGGTGGTATTTACCCAAAACCTCTCCCACTATTCTGGCAGATTTTTTATAAGATTTGTTGTTGTAAAGGCCTAAATCTGACATCCCATAAAGCACACGTCTTTGTACTGGTTTAAGTCCGTCTCTTACATCCGGTAAAGCCCGCGAAACGATAACCGACATGGAATAATCGATATAGGCGGATTTCATCTCCTCCTCAATGTTGACTTTAGTAAGTCTTTCATCTAATGCCATAATTGTTGTTTATTTCTTTTATAATAAATACTTTATGAAAATTTTTCAGAATAGACAAAGGTAAGAAAATACGGGCATTTTTCTTAGTTTTTCAATCAATAAATTTTAAACTTTATTAACAATAATCTGTTTACGTTTTATCCTTAGTTTTTATTAATTTTGTAACATAAAAATTATGGATAAATTAAACAACAATAATTCTTTTGTTGTTTAGTTATAAATTTAAGAATGAAAAAATAAGGAGTAATTAATAATTTTATGGACGCTAAATTTTCACAAAGAATAAAGGATGTACTGACTTACAGTAAAGAAGAAGCAGTTCGTTTAGGGAATGCCTATATTGGAACTGAACATCTTCTTTTAGGAATGTTGCGTGAAGGAGAAGGACTGGCAATTGACATCCTTGAGTCATTTGGAATAGACCTGATGAATCTAAAGAAACTAATAGAAGACCGGATAAAAACAAGTGACAAAGTAATTACAAATACAGATAACATTCCTCTTTACAAAACAGCAGAAAGGGCATTGAAACTGGTTTATCTTGAAGCCAAATCTTTTAATAGCAATACCATCAATACAGGACATTTGATTTTAGCTATTCTCAAAGATGAAAATAGTTTGGTAACACAAATTTTGAGTGAATTTGATGTCAGTTATGATGATTTAAGGTTAGAGATGGAAACCAAGCAAAAAGAACCCAGGGCTAAATCGGATTTTGGAGAAGAGGAGGATGATATGCCATTTGGCAGTGGAGATAAAAAGAACCCACAATCGTCCGAACCGCAAAAATCCAAATCAGACACTCCTGTACTTGATAATTTTGGTCTTGACCTGACCAAAGCAGCTGAAGAAAACACACTCGATCCTATTATTGGAAGAGATAAGGAGATTGAAAGGCTTGCACAGATATTAAGTCGAAGGAAAAAGAACAATCCAGTACTTATCGGAGAACCGGGGGTTGGAAAATCTGCCATTGTAGAAGGTTTATCTATGAGAATAGTTCAGCGAAAAGTCTCCCGGGTACTTTTTGATAAACGGGTTGTTACACTTGATCTGGCTTCTATTGTTGCCGGCACAAAATACCGTGGACAGTTTGAGGAACGAATGAAGGCTATATTAAATGAATTAGCTAAAAACAATAACATTATACTGTTTATTGATGAGATTCATACCATTGTTGGAGCCGGAGGAGCTACAGGATCTCTGGATGCTGCCAACATGCTCAAGCCGGCCCTTGCACGTGGAGAGATCCAAACAATTGGGGCTACTACGCTTGATGAGTACAGACAGCACATAGAAAAAGATGGAGCCCTGGAAAGAAGGTTCCAGAAAGTAATGGTAGACCCTACTTCACCTGAAGAAACCATCGAGATTCTTAAAAATATTAAGGACAGGTACGAAGATCATCACAATGTAAATTACACAGAGGAAGCAATAAAAGCATGTGTAAGTTTAACTCAACGCTACATATCAGATCGTCTGCTCCCTGATAAAGCTATCGATGCAATGGATGAAGCAGGCTCCCGCGTACATATTTCCAACATCGTGGTTCCAAAAAGAATTATTGATCTGGAACATCAGATAGAGGAAATTAAAAAGGAAAAAATTTCCGCAGTGAAAAATCAAAATTTTGAATCAGCTGCAAATTACAGGGATTCTGAGAAAAAAATGATGAATAAACTGGAAGAGGAAAAAGAAAATTGGGAAAAGGAACTGATAAAAAACAGAGAAAAAGTAACTGAAGAAGAAGTAGCTGAAGTAGTAGCCATGATGACAGGAGTCCCTGTTCAAAGAATTGCTGAAGCTGAAGGAACCAGGCTCATGAAAATGAATGAGGAGATTCGTAAAAATGTAGTGGGTCAGGATGAAGCCATTGAAAAGGTAGTTAAATCAATTCGCAGGAATCGTGCGGGACTAAAGGATCCTAATAAGCCAATAGGTACTTTTATATTCCTCGGACCAACAGGGGTGGGTAAAACCCAACTTGCCAAAATATTGACTCAGTATCTTTTCGATACAACTGATAACATGATTCGAATGGACATGAGTGAATATATGGAAAAATTCTCAGTCTCCCGTCTGGTTGGAGCTCCTCCCGGATACATCGGATACGAAGAAGGGGGGCAATTAACTGAAAAAGTAAGACGCAGACCCTATTCTGTAGTCCTTTTAGATGAGATAGAAAAGGCACACCCTGATGTTTTTCATTTGTTGCTCCAGGTATTGGATGAAGGACAACTTACTGATGGTCTCGGACGCAGAGTGGATTTCAGAAATACCATTATCATAATGACTTCCAATATCGGCAGTCGACAATTGAAAGATTTTGGAAAAGGGGTTGGTTTTGATACCCAGGCCCGAAGTCAATCTTCTAATGATTTGGCAAAAAGTGTCATTCAAAAAGCATTAAAAAGGTCATTTGCACCTGAGTTTTTAAATAGGTTGGACGATGTGATCATTTTTAATTCACTGGATAAAGAATCTATTTATGAAATCATAGATATTGAGTTGCAGGGATTATTCAAGAGAGTGAAAGCGCTGGGGTACAAAATTGAAATAACCAAAGAAGCTAAAGATTTTGTGGCTGAAAAAGGTTATGATACCCAATTCGGGGCACGACCCCTTAAAAGAGCTATTCAAAAATATATTGAAGATCCTATGGCTGAAACTATTATTCAGCAAAGTATTAAGAGTGGTGACATGTTGAAGGTTGCTTATGACAAAAAAGAAGAAAAAATTGATATTAAAGTCAAAAAACAAACTTCTGAAGAAGGAAAAGGGCAACAAAAACAAGAAAAAAACAAAAAAACCAAAGAGTCTGATTTAGATGGTCAGGCCTCCAAAAATTAAAAATGTTTATGATGAATAAAAATAAAGTAACATTCAAGGGAAATCCGGTAACTCTTTTGGGAAAAGAGATTAAAGAAGGTGATTCTGCTCCGGATTTCACAGTGCTTAACAATGAATTAAGCCCTGTGAAATTAAGTGATTATAAAGGAAAAGTAAAAATACTCTCTGTTTTTCCCTCCGTAGACACCGGTGTTTGTTCAAAACAAAATCACAGATTCAATGATGAGGCTTCTAAATTAAGTGATGATATCGTAATCCTTGCCATATCTAATGACCTGCCTTTTGCCCTAAGCAGATTCTGTGGTGCAGAAGGGATTGATAACCTGGTTACTTTATCGGATCACAAGGATCTTGATTTTGGAACCAAATATGGTTTCTTAATTGAAGAATTGCGCCTGCTGGCAAGAGGTGTTGTTGTGGTCGATCAAAAC
>CAZWHH010000172.1:0-1063 GCA_964633615.1 uncultured Bacteroidales bacterium
TATCCCTTCAAGATCAGCCCCGAGAAATTCGGATAAAATCTTATAGGGTATCTTTTTTTCACCGGGTTTATAATCTTCAATTTTTAGATCTGCATTTTTTTCTGAAAAATATTTATTTACCAAATCTTTAGCCAGAATCACCGTGATGGGCTGATGAGTATATTGGTTAAATGTTCGTACTTTCACGTAATGAATTCCTTTTCCCACACCTAAGGCAGTATTTGAAGGCAGTGTCCATGGGGTGGTTGTCCAGGCAAGAAAATACAAATCAGTATCTACATTTTCAAAAAGGAATTCTGATTTTTTATTCCGAACTACTTTGAACTGGGCAACTATTGAGGTATCTTTTACTTCCTTGTAGCAACCCGGCATGTTCAGTTCATGAGTACTCAAACCAGTTCCTGCTGCCGGTGAATAAGGCTGAATGGTATATCCTTTGTAGAGATATCCCTCTTTGTAAAACTCTTTCAGCAAGTACCAGACAGTTTCGATATATTTATTGTCGTATGTAATGTATGGATCATCCATATTGACCCAGTAGCCCATTTTATGTGTGAGTTCTTCCCAAACATCCTGGTATTTCATCACTTCCTCACGACAAGTATTGTTGTATTCTTTCACAGAGATTTTGTCTCCTATGTCATCTTTTGTAATGCCCAGTTTTTTTTCAACACCGATTTCAACAGGTAATCCATGAGTATCCCATCCGGCCTTTCTTTTAACAAGATATCCTTTCATCGTTTTATACCGGCAGAAAATATCCTTAATTGTACGTGCCATCACATGATGTATCCCAGGCATCCCATTGGCCGAGGGAGGTCCCTCGTAAAAAACAAATGTGGGCATCCCTTTGCGTGAGGTGATGCTTTTATGGAAAGTATCGTTTTTATCCCATTCTTCTAATTGTTCTTTATTGATTTTGGGCAGGTCAAGACCATCATATTCATTAAATTTCTTTCTCATGGACATACAATTTTGATGTTTAAAATGCTACAAATATAAAGAGTTCTGTGTAACGAACATGAATTTTTTTGATCAAAAATTAACTTTGTTCAGCCAATGC
>CAZWHH010000172.1:1163-5847 GCA_964633615.1 uncultured Bacteroidales bacterium
TATCAGGATCGATTGTGAATTCTGGAGATATACACATCGAAGAGATATATAAATTTCCGCAATACTGCGAAAACCAGTGTGTAATAAAGTATCCCAATCGCTAACCAGATAATGAGAATATTAAAAGTGAAAGTATCGATTGAATGGCCTTTGATGATTTTTACCGGTGCATAAAAGTGTGCCCTGCCCCAGGGAGAACGGGGATCTTTATAAATGGGATCTTTTTTTTGTATCAATTCATCCTCTGCCTTATAATATTTTTGTATTTCATTGGTGTTTTTTACAAAATCTGCCAATCGTTCGTTGTGATATTGTTTTTTTAAATTCCTTATCCATTCTCTGCCATGTTCTTCAATCAGTTTATTATAAAGTTCGCTTTTTCTTCTGGAGGCTTCTTGCCCCATATTCGTGTAATGCAATTTTATATAGATCAGATAGGCATTCAGGTCCTCCATAATCTCCATATTAATATCTTCCGTATTAATGGAACTCAAATATTCAAATGGAGGTTTGTCAGCATCTTCCTGCAATTTGGTTAGTTCATTGCGTATGATCTCAAATTTATTTTTTGCTATTTTCTTGTCTTCCATAGCCATACTTCGCTGGGCCTCTTTAAGCATGCCCTGTAGTTCAGGAATAAGAAAAGAAGTTTTATAGTCAGCCTGGCTGATCTTTTTATTGTAATCAAAGAAATATGATTCAAACTTATTGTCTTTAAACTGTTTAACGGCAAGTGCTTCATAAGACCATCGGGTCACCATTAGATCCCCGATCACAGGGACATATTTTTTGTTGGTGATGTCTTCATGGAGATCATCAAAATTGATCATGGCACCACTCAGCAATAAATGGGGCACTAAAATAAGCGGGATCAGGATATATATGGTAATTACAGAGTTCAATCCGGAAGAAATATTAAGTCCCAGCATATTCCCGAAACAACTGGTTGTGAATAAGACTAACCAGTAAGCGGGCAACATCCCTTTAATCTCTAAAACCCAGTTGCTGATAAAAACATATAGAAAAGTTTGCAATGCGGATAACGCGAACAGGAACACGATTTTTGAGTTCAGGTAGCCCATTCTGCTTAGATTAAGAAATGATTCGCGTTCCAATATTTTTCGGTCTTTAATGATCTCCTCTGCACTTACAGTCAATCCCATGAAAAATGCCACTATAATTCCCATAAATAAAGAAACGGGTAAATTTTTATTCTGGGCAAAAATATACCCTTCTTCTGCTATAAATTTTGAAAAGTAACTCAATATAATAGCAAGAATGGGAGCTTCGAATAAATTAAGGATCACGTATTGTTTATTGGATAATTTGGAAAGCAAATTTCTCTTGCTAAATATTGTAAATTGTTCCCAGATTCCCGGAATTTTAAAATTAACAGAAGGTAAACTTCCCTCGTTGGTTTTTCTTTTGATTTTTGACTCAATTTTATCCAGGTATCGTCTGTACCATGCTTCAGGAGGAGTCTGCCTTTCTTTTTTCTGCTTTCCGTTGTCGTCTATTTTTCTGGCTTCGACAATTTTCAGTATTTGTTCCGGATTGACATTTCCACAATAGGGACACTCGCTTTCTGCCGCATTCACCTGTGAAGCAATTGTTTTAAAATATATAACGGCCTCTATGGGGTTTCCCTGAAAAATGGGATATCCCCCTTTATCCATGATCCAAATCTTATCAAACAATTTATATATCTCAGAAGATGGCTGATGGATATTTATAATAAGTAATTTCCCTTTTAAAGTCAGATTGCGCAGCAGATGCATTACTTTTTCGGAATCCATTGACGAAAGGCCCGTAGTGGGTTCATCGATAAACATCACGTAAGGCTCACGGATCAACTCCAGGGCAATATTCAATCTTTTTCGCTGGCCTCCGCTTATAAATTTTTTAAGCGGCGAACCTACTTTCAGGTCTTTGATTTCATAGAGATCAAGATCTTCTAAAGTATTACGAACCTTATTCCTGATTTCTTCTTCTGAGAAATCTCTAAAGCAAAGTTTGGCATTATAGTAAAGGTTCTGGTATACTGTCAGTTCTTCGATCAGCAAATCATCCTGGGGAATATAACCTATCAGTCCTTTCAGTTCCTCTTTATTGCTATATACGCTGTAACCATTAATTGTGATCCTTCCGCTATTTACTTTTAATTTGCCATTCAAGACATTTAGCAGGGTGGATTTGCCTACTCCACTTCCTCCCATAATGCCTATCAACTGACCTGATTCTTCTGAAATATTCACAGGTTGAATCCCATTCTCGCTGTTCTCGAATTTAAAACTTATATCATAGGAATTGAAAACAATGCGTTGTCCCTCATCTGTTTCTAAAAAACGTGAAGATACATCATGATAATAAATGGGAGAAATATTGGGCCCTTTAATGATAGAACCACTTTTAAAAAAGTAAGTGTGTCCGGGTTCTATTTTTTTGCTTTCGATAAAAATGTTTAACTGGCCAAAATACCTAAAGATGAAAGAATGAACACTTTTTAAATAAACAAAGAGCAAATACCCGTAAAGATTCTTTTTATAAATGTGCTTATAGGGGATGGTGTGAATATCTCTTGTTTTTTTATGCAAAACCCAGTTGATCTGATCAGACCATTCGCGAAGCTGATTATCTATAACCAGCACTTTATCGTTTTCAATATTGTCAGGTTTGCCTTCGAATACAAAAGCTTTGCAATTGTTAAATTCTGAATCGGAAATATTAAAGGTTTCTGCAACTGTTTTAATAAATTTCGATTCCATATCCGTTACGGTTCTGTCAGTAAAAATAAACTCCAGCAATTGAATAAAAACGACAATTCTTTCCTGCTGAAGCAAACCTTTTTTTATTTGCCGGCAAATATTGGTTATTTGAAAAGAGATCAGGGAATAACTTTCAACGGGGGTGTTTGAATCTTCTCTTAATTCACGATTGTAAAACTGAAAATAATTGTCAAACAGGCGTAAATATTCTTCAAACAGATTTTTATTCAGGTATTTTTCCAAATACTCTTTTACAATGTCTTTTTCTTTTGAGGACATTTCCTTTTTACGAATATTGGCAACAATGGCAAAAAGGTGGATTAAGGCATTCAGAATTGATTCCCTCATAAAGATATAATTATAAAATGGTTACAATTTAGACAATTTTGTGCATTGTAATCCAAAAATAAATAAAAAAATGGATAGACACAGGAAAGAATGAAAAAAATAAAAAGGGAAAGCCTGCAGAACTTTCCCTTTTTATTATATATAGTGCTATTAATTACTCTCGTATTAATTGATCTCTATTAACGCCTCTTGCCGAATAGGTTATTTTAAGTGCACTTGCTTTTCTTAAGGCTTGTTTCACATCTGTCACAATGCCCATTTTTGTCTCTTTATCAATTTTAAGTGATGTAGACATAAATGGTTTCTCGCTTTCGTCAAGTTCTTCACGCTCAGTAGTAATATAATTTCTGATATCGGAAACTTTTGCAAACTGGTCATTTAGTTGTATTCGCGGTTCGGTTCCGAAAGTTGATTGCAGCCGATCAATTGGCTTGCCAATATAGATATAACTAACGAGTGATTTTTTCTCCAGCTTTTCCACTTCCGTGGCACCTGGTAAATCATTCTGAACTAATTTGGTAGATTGACGAATGACGGTACTTACCATGAAAAAGAAAAGCAGCATAAAAATAATATCCGGTAAAGAAGCTGTTGATATTGCAGGCATTTCTTTTTTAGTGCCTTTTCGAAATTTAGCCATAATTAATTTCCTCCAATATTTTTAGGTTCAGCCTCTGAAATCTTTTGTGGATAGATTTCTTGTATCGCTTTCTTTTTTTTATCATCCAAATCCTTATATTTTTTACCAAATTTTCGCATAGCTTTTTGGTCACGCAATTCGCGATAAGCTGCAGTAAGCTCGTTCTGTACTTTTATGTACATCCCGTAAGATGTCCCCCTGTCGTTTTGTAAAGAGATAATCCCTTTCGTGACATCCACATCACCAAAGAAGGGTATTTCTTTTGTTTCTTTTTCGGGTAAATCTTTTTTATCGTAAGGATTGGCAATGAACTCTTTAGCAGCTTCCCGTAATTCGCTTATATTCATTGCGTCTCCTTCGACTAACAGCCTATCATTCGAATTAATGAGTATTTCAAAGACATTTCGTTCTTTAATTTTAGGTTCATCATCTCTTTCTGGTTGATCTTCCGGCAATGGCGGTAATTTTCTTGTAATACCCGTGTCAATATCCATTGTTGTAGCAACCAAAAAGAAAATAAGAAGCAAGAACGCAATGTCAGCCATTGGGCCTCCATTTATTTCGGGAACTTTTCTTGCCATATAATTTATTTTTTTTTAAGCTTAATATCCTTTAAAAACGGATATCAAGCATTAAATATTATTACTTACTTAAATACTTTTGCTAGTTCTGTATAAACAATAGCTAATAATCCCACTCCAAAAAGTATATACATGGTAACCAGACCAGCACCTGCTTTTTTAAGAACCGGAGCAACATTTAATTCATTCTCCTTGATAAAGTTCAATGGTGCATCAGATGCCAAACCATAGGCTATTAATGCAACTATAACTAAAGCAAGGATACCAATCAAGCTTCCTTTGGCCTTTTTTGGATGAGTAATCATTTGTATTAATGGGAAAATTAGTGATAACAGTGCTGCCAGGCCGGC
>CAZWHH010000173.1:0-5835 GCA_964633615.1 uncultured Bacteroidales bacterium
ATTATTTTTGCCGGAATAATTATACTCCTGTTTATTTATTCCGGCATTTTTTCTGTCCGTAAGGAAAATCATCCGATTCCTTCGAACTCCGAACTTATCTTTGGGAAAAAAACACCAAGCACCGGCCTCTCAAGGGCATTTTCGGAAATTGTGCGTTTTGATTTCAAAAGTGCAAAAAGATACAACCCCCACTCAATAAAGATCTTTATATTTTTCTTCGTACAGTTTTTTCTAAGAATTGGGCTTCTCTGGCTTTCCTGTAGCATGAAAAAGAAAAATCTTAATCAGCTGATTGTTCTTGATAGTTCTTTTTCAACAGGCTTGCTTTTATATTGTTTTTGGGACATTATTCCACTCTAAGCGGAATTACATAGCTTAAACTAAACAAAGAACGGATTTCCGGCATTTGACAATAAATATACTGTATTAAAAATTATAAACTAGAAGACAACGGCTCAATTTTACCTGGACAGATGATTATTTATAATTGATTGTAAAATGGCTTTCCCCTCTGTATTTCCAAGCATCTCGTCTGCTGCCCGTTCCGGGTGTGGCATCATACCATATACATTCTTATCTTCATTGCATACACCTGCAATATTTTCCATTGACCCGTTCGGATTAGCATCAAGGGTTATCTCCCCATATTTATTGCAGTAACGGAATAAGATCTGGTCTTTCATACGCATATCCTGCAAAATTTCTTTGGGAGCATAATATCTACCCTCTCCATGAGCAACGGGGATTTTTATAGGCTGTTGTTTATCAAGGTCTTTTGTGATTATCGTGTCGTTATTATCCGGGATAATATATATATTCTGGCATATAAATTTTTGATTGTTATTATGTAAAAGAGCCCCCGGTAGCAATCCGGCCTCACAAAGTACCTGGAAACCATTACATATTCCAAAAACAAATCCTCCCTTCCCGGCAAAATCAATAATTTCATTCATTATAGGTGAGTATCTGGCAATAGCTCCGGAACGAAGATAATCCCCATAGGAGAATCCACCGGGTAGAACTACCACATCGACACCTTGCAGGTCTGCATCTTTGTGCCATAACTCAACCACTTCTTGTTCTAAGATGTCACGTAACGTATAAATTGTGTCATGGTCGCAATTTGAGCCTGGAAAAATAACAACACCAAATTTCATTATTCATGGGTTTAATAGAGATACATATTGGATGGTTCAAATATAGAGAATTTAATATTAAGGACAAATATACAAAACACACTTTTCAAATTTATCTCTTATTTTTGTATTATACCTAAATTTATAAACTAATGAAACCCTCATCAACAAAATACAGACAAAAGGCAATGAATATAGCATGAGGGTTACATGGGATGCAGTTTCAAAAAATGTAGACTTTGGTAGAAATAAATCTCAGAATATCAAATTAATAATAAAACTCTATACGAATGAAAATTCTTAATTATCTGTTGTACCTTGTTGCTTTACTGATTCTCTCGTTTATCATTTTCCTGGGTTATTTTACCATCACACAATTTAAACCTGAAGAAAAGAAAACATTGATCCGGAATGAATCATCCAATCCCATTAAAGCTGATACTCTTAAATTATTGATATGGAACATCGGATATGCAGGACTGGACGATGATATGAGTTTCTTTTATGATGGCGGCGAGAAAGTAAGAACCACCGAAAAAAAAACAAAATCAAACCTTCAGTCTGTCATTAATAAGATTCGGGATATGAATGACCTGGATCTTATAATGCTGCAGGAAGTTGATAAAAATTCCAGGCGAAGCTATTTTATAAATGAGGCTGATTCTTTACAAAAATATTTCCCTGGCTATACAAGTGCTTTTGCATATAATTACAAAGTAAAATTTGTACCGGTTCCTTTAAATAATCCTTTGGGTAGAGTTGAAGGCGGATTAATGACATTCTCAAAAACTCCCCCTTTGAGTTCTGTCAGATATTCTTTCCCCGGCAATTTCCCCTGGCCTAAAAATCTTTTTATGCTCGACCGGTGCTTTCTGACCTCTGTTTATCAATTGGAAGGAGGGAAAAAATTATATGTCATCAATACGCATAATTCTGCTTATGATGACGGAGAACTAAAAGAGAAACAGATGAACTATTTAAAAAATTTCATCACAGCCCTCTATAAAAAGGGACATTTTATCATCGTGGGTGGAGACTGGAATCAACTGCCTCCAAAACATAAAGGTGAGTATGATTCAGTAAAAAAAATGATCGCGGAAGATTTTTTACCTGCCGACTGGAAATGGGTCTATGATCCCAATACGCCTACGAACAGAAATCTGAGCAAGCCCTATCATGAAGGGATTGAAACCAGTATTATTGATTTTTTCCTTCTGTCTCCTAACCTGAAAAAACATCAATGCAATACAATAGATATGGATTTTCAATTTTCCGATCATCAGCCTGTCTTTTTAAAGGTCCTTAAATAATTAGATTTGACTATTCCTTTGATATTGTTTAACTTGTCACTTATCTAAACCAAAAAGGAGGTAGTATGAAATTAAGCGTAAAAGCATTTGCTTTGGCAGGCGGACTGGCCTGCGGAATTGCCATTTTTTTACTTACAATCTGGTATTTGATTTTTGGATTTGAAGGCCATACCCTACAAAAAATTCACCATGTTTTCCTGGGATATTCGCTCACATGGTATGGCGCTTTAATCGGATTAGTCTGGGGGTTTATCCACGGATTCATCGGAGGGGCAATATTTTCATGGTTCTATAACCGGTTTTTGCCAAAGAAAGAATCCTGAGAAATTTTTAATGAGCCTGCTGCATTATTATCGCCCTTTTTTTCGAAAGGGCGATAATTTTATGGTTCCCTGATAATAAATATGCCAAAAATCATAAAATTTGGGGTATAAGATATCTATAAATAATATATTTTTGAGCAGAATTTAATATTCAAAATGTTATGGTAAAACTACAAGATAGACTCAAATTCCGGGATGATTTTCCCATAGTAACTACAAAGCAATGGGAAGAGAAGATCCAGAAAGACTTAAAAGGAGCTGATTATCAAAAAAAATTAATTTGGCGAACGCCGGAAGGTATTAATGTAAAACCCTATTATCGGGAAGAAGACCTTGAAGGAATCGACCATTTAAAATTTCTGCCGGGCGAATTTCCTTATGTCAGAAGTAAAAAAGGCGATAGCAATACCTGGTTTGTTCGTCAGGATATCCCTGTAAAAAAGAATTACAAAGAGGCCAACAAAAAGGCTCTTGAAATTCTGAACAAAGGAGTTGATTCTCTGGGGTTTATTTTGGATGAAAAGAATGAACCCTCTGAAGAGAATTTTTCAGAACTGTTAAACGGGATTTGTTTATCGGCTGTTGAATTAAATTTTGTAGCCAATCACGCCTCAAAGTCAATTCTTTCATTATTGACCGGCAAACTGAAAAATGAGAAACTGAATCCGGACGAAATCCGAGGCGGAGTTGATTTTAATCCCATTGGCAATTTGAATTTAAAGGGTAAGTTCTGCCAGTCTGCAGAGCACTCATTTTCTAAATCAAAAGAAATAATAGAGGCATCCAAAGATCTCCCATATTTCAGATCCATAGAAATAGACGGATGCACACTTCACAATGCAGGGGCAAGTGCGGTACAGGAACTGGGTTTTTCTCTGTCAATGGGAAGTGAATACCTGGCCAATATCAGTGAAAAAGGCCTTGATATTGATACAATAGCCGACAACATCCGCTTCAAGTTTGCTGCTGGTCCTGCTTATTTCATCGAAATAGCCAAATTCAGAGCTGCAAGAATGTTATGGGCAAAGATGGTTGAAGCATACCAACCCAAAGCACAGAAAAGTGCTCAAATGCAAATACATGCAGAGACTTCCGAGTGGAACCAGACTATTTACGATCCCTATGTGAATATGCTGAGAGCAACCACCGAATCAATGTCTGCTACACTTGGTGGAGTAGATTCGTTATCTGTTAATCCATATAACAAGTCTTTTGAAGAGCCCGGCAAATTCCCGGAAAGAATTGCAAGAAACACACAAATTCTACTCAAGGAAGAAGCATATTTTGATAAAGTAGTGGACCCTTCAGGAGGAGCTTACTATATTGAAAACCTCACCCATTCTATTGCCCAGCATGCCTGGAAATTATTCCAGGAAGTAGAAGAGAAAGGCGGATATATTAAAGCTTTTGAGAATGGATTTGTCCAAAAAAAGATCAAAGAGGTTGCAAACCAACGAAATTTGAATCTTGCACAACGCAAAGATGCACTTGTGGGTGTAAATTTATATCCTAACCCTGAGGAAGTTATGGAAAAAGGATACGATGAAAAAACAATTCAAAGCATCGATTCAAAGAGCAAAGATGCAACCGCTGAACCACTGAAACCTTACCGTGGAGCAGAAGAAATTGAAATGTTACGCATTAAGACTGAAAGAAGCGGGAAAGGCCGTCCAAAAGTATTTAATTTCACCATTGGTGATAAAACCATGAGAAGAGCCCGCGCGGGTTTCTCTTCAGGTTTCTTTGCTGCTGCCGGCTTCAAGATTATTGACAACATCGGATTTGATTCAGTTGACGAGGGAGTGAAAGAAGCAAAGGATAAAAAGGCAGACATTGTTGTAGTCTGCAGCTCCGACCCCGAATACCCGGAAGTGGTCCCTGCAATTTACGATAAAATAAAAGAGGATGCCATTGTTGTAGTGGCCGGATACCCGAAAGACAGTATGGAAAAACTACAAAAAACCGGAATCAGGCACTTCATTCACATTAAATCAAATCTTGTTGAAACCCTTAAAAAGTTTCAGGAAGAATTAGGTATCAGATAATTTCTAATATTGAAAAGCACATGACTATGCGACCAAATTTTAACAACATAAATCCTGATTTTACAGAAAATAAGGGTGGTAAAGTAAAACCCAGTGAAAAAGTAGTTTGGGAAACGCCTGAGCAGATCCCTGTAAAAGCAGCCTATACCCAAAAAGACCTTGAAAACCTGGAACATCTGCACTATGCTGCAGGAATTCCTCCTTACCTGAGAGGCCCCTATTCAACTATGTATGCAATGCGTCCATGGACTATCAGACAATACGCAGGATACTCCACGGCAGAGGAATCCAATGCCTTTTATCGCCGCAACCTGGCGGCGGGTCAGAAAGGGTTGTCGATTGCCTTTGACCTGGCCACGCATCGGGGTTACGATTCTGATCACCCAAGAGTGGCAGGAGATGTAGGTAAAGCTGGTGTGGCTGTAGATTCTATTCTCGATATGAAAGTGTTGTTCGATCAGATTCCGCTGGACCAAATGACAGTATCAATGACGATGAACGGAGCTGTTCTGCCGGTAATGGCTTTTTATATAGTAGCGGGGCTGGAGCAGGGAGTGCCACTGGAAAAACTCAGTGGTACCATTCAGAATGATATCCTGAAAGAATTCATGGTGCGAAACACTTATATCTATCCCCCGGAATTCTCCATGAAGATCATTGCCGATATTTTTGAATTTACATCCCAAAAAATGCCACGGTTTAACTCAATCTCTGTCTCAGGCTATCACATGCAGGAAGCTGGAGCTACAGCAGATATTGAACTGGCCTACACATTGGCAGACGGCCTCGAATATCTGAGAACAGGGATCAATGCCGGTCTGGACATTGATTCATTTGCCCCGAGAATTTCTTTTTTTTGGGCCATTGGAATGAATCACTTTACAGAAATTGCTAAAATGAGAGCCGCCCGGATGCTTTGGGCCAAGATTGTAAAACAATTTGATCCGAAAAACCCAAAATCCATGGCTTTGAGAACACACTCACAAACCTCCGGATGGAGCTTAACAGAACAGGATCCGTT